>DATLVV010000420.1:0-15021 GCA_035577165.1 Steroidobacteraceae bacterium
TCCCTGGACTGGCGGGTGTGGATGGCGCGGACGGCAACTGGACCGCCCCGCCAGTGTCGGCGATCAATCCGAGCAACCTCCAGATCATCGACGGCACGCTTGGCGTTCTCGGAAGCGGCGGTGTCACCAGCGAGAGCATCACCTCGGGTGCCACAGACACGACCGCCGATGTCGCCGTGACGATCACGCGCATAACCTCGGGGGGCACGGCGGGCAACGAGAACGTGGTGCTGCCGGACTTTGCGTACACTGTGCCTGCCGCCAGTCCTGTTGCTGCATCGGAGAAGAATGGCACGCGCCACATCTTCATTCTCGACGTGCAGACCGATCCTGCCGACGTTGTGCTGGCGTTCGCCGGTAGTGTTGGCACCGATGCGGTGATGTTAGACACAGCAAACAATGTCCTGGCGAGGATTTCCGGTGGCGTAAGGCTTGATTATCCTGGTGCCGCCGCGACCTTTGTTTGGTGGGACACCGGCTGGCAGTTCGAGATAGGAAACTACGACAACAGCAGCGACCTGACCGGCACCGCGTTTTATGTTCCAAGTCTTGCGGCCGCGTCGCCTAACGTGTCCCTCTATCTCACCGGCACCAACACCGGTTCCCCGTCTGACGCTCCGCTGTGGACCACGGCGCCAATGCCCGGTTCTATTTCGTTTCTTCAGACCGGCGCTGCGCCGCTTACCATTGATTACAATCAATACAGTGTTCTTTTGACAACGGGAGGCACGGGAGGCACGGAAAGCGTTATCTTGCCCGCGCCTGGTGTAGCACTGCAAGGAACGCGTCAAGTGATCGCGCTCGACACGATCACCGCCCCCAGCGACGTGGTTTCGTTCGACGTGACCAACATCCAGGACATCGCCGGCGGCGCGCTGACAAGCATCACCATGGACACCGCGGATCAATACCTGCTGTTGGAGGTGTGGGATGCTGCGACCTACCGCGTGCTGCGCGGCACCGCCACCGTGACATGATCGCCGCGCGTGACGCCGTTCGTTGTCCTGCGGACCGATGCCAAGCTGGACCAGATCGAGGCGCGTTGGCCGGGCGTGCTGTCCGTCCGCTATGCCGACCTCGCGACCGGCGCCGCTGCCCGCATGTTCCTCGGATGAGAGGCTATCCATGACGGACTACACGCTCATCCTGCCGTACGACCGCGCCTCGCCGGCGCACATCCCGCGCCGCGACCTGGTGCTCTCCGCCGCCGACAGCCTCTCGCTCCGCATCACCGTCGTCGAGTCCGACAATCCAAACGCGGGCGCGTTGACCGGCATGGGCGTGCCAGGCGGCCCCGGCTGCACGCTGATAATCTGGAGCGATGGCCGCAACTGGTGGGGCGACTACGGCGCTCCAACCTTCGCCTGCCCAGGCTACGCGCTATGGACCGGGGCTGCCACGATCTCCGATGCGGTCGGCAGCTTCGAGCTGTTCATCCCCGCCGGCACGATGGCGGCCTGGCCGCCGCGCTGTAGCTGGGCAGTGCGGCTCGACTTCGACACCGGCACGCAGGGCGAGGTCATCGCGCACGGCTCGCTGCACGTCCGGCGGGTGCCGGGCGCCGTGGCCGCTGGCGTGCCGGGGCTTGGGCCGCCGCCGCCGTTCGTGCCGCCGACCGTCGGGCCGGTTGTCGAGGTAGAGTTCACGCTGGACCGCGATCAACTCGACATGGGCGCGATGCTCGCTGCCGGGAGCGATGGGTTCCGCGGGCAACCCGGCGGCATCGGCGCCGCGTTCTTCGTGTTCGATGTCTCGCAGCTTGATATGGGAGTACCAATCTGATGCCGTACCCGTGGGCTGTGGGCGATGTCCTGCACGCGACTGATCTCAATTCGGCCATTGCCGCCGCCGCGGCGGGCGCCGGGCCGGGCCTGCCGATCGCCGGTATCGCCGGCTATCTGTTCGGCCTCACGATGTCCAACGACGTAGGCACGCCGGACACCCTGCTGGACATTGCCGCCGGGGCGTGCGCCGACAGCACCGGCACGGTGATGATAACGCTGGGTGCGTTCACCAAGAGCATAGCCGGCGCCTGGGCTGCAGGTTCCGGCCAGAACGGCATGGGCGGCGGTCTGACGGCCACTGCCAGCACTTGGTATCACGTGTTCGCCTGCATCAATGCCGGTGTGTCGGATGTCTTTTTCGATACCAGCGCCACGGGTTCCCATGCGCCGATCGGCACAACCGCGCTGCGCCGCATCGGCTCCATCAGGCTAGATCCCTTGGTGCACATTCTCTCGTTCAGTCAGATGGGCGACCGCTTTGACCGAGGCGCCCCCCTGCAGGAGTTCAATGGGGTTCCCGGCGCAACGACCGCTGCAACGGTGACTTTGGCTGGCGTTCCGGCCGGGCTTCCAATTCAGGCGCTGCTGACCGGCTACGGAGTGGACGCAACACCGGCGCAGGGCATCCTCTATGTCTCCTCGTTGTCTCAGGCTGACAATGCGCCGACCCTTGGCGGAGCGTATATGACAGCGCAGTGGGGCATCAACCTCGGCAATGTCACGACGTTCGCTGCGACCGTGCCGACCAACGCCTCCGCGCAGGTTCGCCGCCGCGTAAGCACCGCAACTTGCACCATCATCATCAATTCGGTTGGTTGGATCGATCAGAGAGGACGCTTCTGATGGCGTTCGTCCAGATCGCCGCCGATGGCTCTCAGTTCTGATGTCCGACGCGCTCGACACGCTGAGGACTGCGCTCGCGCCGAAAATCGGCATGAAGCGCATCCCGTTCCCGACCGAAAGCTATCAGCACCGGAGCGTGCCGCTCTCTCAGAAGCGGCTGCTGAACCTGATGGCGGAGGAGGAGCCGTCCGACGCGCGCACGCAGGCCGCGCTGATCTCGACGCCGGGGCTGTGGTCGCCGGAGTTGTTCGTCGGAGCGTTCGCGTCCGGCCCGGTCCATGCGATCAACACCGACGAACCCGGCGTCGGCTACTTCGTCTCCGGCTCGCACGCCTACGGCTACAGCGGCACGATCTGGGACATGGGCGAAGTCGGCGTCGCGTCCGCGGTCGGCGGCGTGAACCCCGATCTGGTGATGCCTGCCACGATCGCGGTGTCGCAGAGCGCGGTGGTGTTCTGCATCCCGCCCAACGCATTCACCGCGCCGCACGCGGTCGGCTCGACGGTCAATCAGATCGGCGGCACGTTTCCCGGCGCGAATAGCGTCACCTACATCAACAATTACTTCGCGTTCTCCCAGCAGGGCTACGGCCTGGGCTTTTTCCTCTCCACGATTGCCGATCCCACGCTGTTCGACGCGCTGGACTTCGCCAGCATCGAGGCCGGAACCAACGTCATGCTGCGCGCCATCACGCAGGCCGGCGAGTTGTGGCTGTGTGGGCGCAACGGCTTCGAGATTTGGTACAACAGCGGCGATCAGGACTTCCCGTTCCGGCGCCGGCAGACCGGCGGGGTGATCTCCTACGGCGTCGGCACGCCGCGCACCGTGGCGCAGATCGACAACTCGGTGTTCTGGCTCGACAAGGACGGCACGGTGTTCCGTTCCAAAGGCTACACCGCGGAGCGCATTTCGACCCACGCGATCGAGGGCATCATCGCGTCATACGGCATCAGTTCGTCGGTCAAGGCATACGGTCTGGCCTACGCGCAGGACGGCCACGCCTTCTATGCGCTCACGCTGAGCGGGGACCGTACGCTGGTCTATGACTGCAACACCAAGCGATGGCACGACCGCAGCAGCAACGCGGACGGCAACGGGCCGTGGCGCGCGAACGCCGTGGGGATGGTCGAGAACCTGGTCTATATCGGCGATCGGACCGACGGCACGGTGTATTTCGCCGATACCACGGTGCCGACCGACGCGGGCGTGGACGTGCTGCGCCAGGCGGTGATGCCGCCGCTATGGGCCGCGACGCACCGGGCGTTCTGCGCTCGCCTCGAGATCGAGATGGAGAGCGGCGGCCTGCTGGCGCCCGGCGACGTCACGCTGGACTGGTCGGATGATGGCGGCATCAACTGGACCGGCGGGCCGCGCGTGATGAACGCCGGCACGCTGCTGGAGACGCGCAAGCGGGTTTACACCACGCGGCTGGGGAGCTTCCGGCAGCGGGTTTTCCGCTTCTCGGTCAGGGGTCACGCGACGTTCTATGCGGTCGATGCGGACATCTCGGGCGGAACCGCCGGCTGATGCCACCGCCGAACGCGCTGCTTTCCAACGAGCCGCTGCCGGGCGTGGCGGACAATCCGCTGGCGCCGCGTCCGACGTGGGCCGATGCGTACGACTTCAACGCGCCAATCGTCGCAGACGCCGCGCGCACCGCGCAGACGCCGCAGTTCTGGACCGATGCGGCGGGGCAATACGCCAACGCGCTGATGATGGGCACGACTGCGCCGGGGATGAAGGGCGGTGCGAGCCTCGACAATCCCGCGTTCGCCAAGTGGTTCGGCAAGTCGCAAGTCGTGGATGAGGCGGGGAAGCCGCTTGTCGTGTATCACGGCACCAAGGGCAACATTGAAGCCTTCTCACCTGAGAAGCTAGGCAGCGCTACCGGCGCAAATAGTGCTTCGCAGGCGTTCTTTTTCACCGACAAGCCGCACGTTGCGGACACTTATGCCGAGAATGCGCCGAATGAGGCCGTCAACGCACTTGCTAGAAACGCCGACCAGCGATTGTCTCAAATCCGGTATTTGCTAGATCAGGAGTTTGAGCGGAGTTCGCGTATCCAACTTGCGCGCACAGAGGGCCGCATCACCGACCAGCAGTATAAGGATCAGTGGGCGGGCTTTCAAAAGAACTTCACGGACCTACGGACGGAGCAGCAGCGCGTTGAGGCAGATTACCGGGACTATTCCAAGCCGTCGCAATTCGGCGGAAACATTGTGCCGGTTCATCTGAAGCTAGAGAACCCGTATGTGAAGGACTTCGGCGGCAAAGAATACCGCGATGAGTCATTCAGCGACATTCTAACTAGGGCGCGCGGCGAGGGGCATGACGGCGTTGTGTTCCGCAACGCCTATGACGCCTGGAAAATGTGGGGCGGCGGAGACTATTACGGCGACGTTTACGCAGCCTTTGACCCCACGCAGATCAAATCCGCCATCGGCAACCGCGGCACGTTCAGCCCGACCGACCCCCGCATCACATACGGCGCGGCGGGACTTGCGGCAGGCGGTGCCGCGGCCGCAACGCAGGACCCGCGCTGATGTCCGGCCTCACCACCGCCCGCCTGACCCCGCCGCTGGTCGCACCGCTGGTCGATGAGACGACCGGCGCCCCGTCGCAGGCGTGGCTCGACCATCACACGCAGATCGCCGACCAGCTCGCCGAACTGCGCAAAAGCCTGGGCGTCGCGGACGGCTCCGACGCGGCGGCGGGCCACATCGGCGAGTATCTGACCGCGACCGCATCCGGCGTATCGCTGGCGAGTGGCGCGGCAAAGGACATCGCGACGCTGGCACTGACCGCGGGCGATTGGGACGTGTCCGGCTGCGTGCTGTTCAGCACGGGCGGCGGCACCATCGGCTACCTGGCGGCAAGCGTCTCGGCGTCGGCCAACGCGCTCGGCCCGATCCGGCAGGAACTATTTGCCACGTTCACCGCGGGCGCCGTCACGCGCGCGCTCGGCTCCGGCGGGGTGGTCCGGTTCAGCAGCGCGTCCGCGATGACCGCCCATCTGGTGGGCGCCGCGGTGTTCGGCACGGCCATGACGGGGGGCGGCACGATCAACGCTCGGAGGGTGCGATGAGCCGGTTCGTTCAGATCGCGGCCAACGTCGATCCGCTCGCGGTGCGGCTGGAACTCGAACGCGCGCCGCACCTATGGGACGCGAACCCGACGCGGCGGCTGTACCCGGGCACGCCGCACGGCGCGATGACGGATATCACCGTGCGCTACATGCCGGAGGATCAGTTGACCTCCCTTGAGGTGCGCAAGCGCGAGCATCGGAACGTGTTCTGGCCGGCGTGGCACGCGCTGCCGTCGTTGCGGCCTGTGGTGTTCGGCCTGATGGCGCGGGTGCAGGCTGTGGAATTGGGAAGCGTGCTGATAACGAGGTTGCCCAGCGGCAGGATGATCGAGCCGCATTCGGATGCGGGGTGCTGGGCGCCCACTTGGTACAATATGAAGGCGCATTGGACCGTAGCAGGATCGTCGATCTCGACATGCGAGGGAGAGGACTGTTTGCAACGCACTGGCGAAATCTGGACGTTCGATAACCTCCTCGTGCATTCGATCTCCAATGCGGGGCCGGATGACCGGATTGCGTGCATAGTCTCCATGAGGTGCGAAGCGTGAAGCGCGCGGCCAATCAGCCGACGACCTCCGAGTTGGCGCTATACGCCGGCATCTACTGCAAGACGTGGCACGTTCCCGACGCCGATACCGTATTGCCCCAACATAGCCACGATTTTCCCCACCTGAGCTACATCGTCTCCGGCTCCGTGCGGGTGTATCGCGGCGGCGACTATGCTGGTGAGTTCACCGCGCCGGCCTCGATCCGCATTCCGGCCCGCCAGGCGCACACGTTCCAGACGCTCGTGCCCAATGTCACGATCCTCTGCATCCACAACGCCGACCGTGCCGAGCCGGACGGCGAGCCGCCGATTCACGCCGAACACCACATCATCGTCGAGGACTGAAACATGCCCTTTGGACCAGCGGTCGGGGCCGCCGTCGCTGGCGGCCTTGCATCTGGCGCGGTCGGCTTGGTCGGCAGTGCCATTTCTGGCGGCAAGGCGAGCGCCGGCGGGGCGCAAGCGCAGCAGACGCTGGCACAGCAGCGCGCGGACCTCGCGCCCTTCCGCGACACCGGCACCAACGCGCTCGGGGTTGCTGGTGACATAAGCGGGGCGAATGGTCCTGATGCGGCGACAGCGGCGATGGGTAACTTCTTCACGTCGCCCGGTTACGACTTTCGACTGAGCGAGGGCTTGCGCGGTGTTGATGCTGGCGCGGCGTCGAAGGGCCTGCTCCACAGCGGGGCGACGATCAAAGCAGAAGATCGGTTTTCCCAGGGTCTGGCGTCGGACGAGTTCTCACAGTACTACAATCGTCTGTTCGGTCTCGCGTCGCTGGGCGAGACGGCGGCGGCAGGCGGCGCAGCGAATGCCTCTACCTCGGCTCAGTTGTCGCAAGGCGCGGGCAACACGCAGGCGTCGATCTTCGGCAATGCGGCGCAGGGACTCGGCTCGACGGTCAGCGGATTGCTTAGCAATCCAAAGGTGCAGAACTCACTGTTTGGGCCTACCTCCGGCGATCTCTCGGGCTTCGACCTGAGCCAATCGGAGTTTGCTCCCGGCTTCAGCTTCGGAGCGCGATGAGATGTCCGGTTACGCCAACATCTCGGCATTTCCCGATAACAAGCTGCTGTTCGAGGCCGCCTCCGGGCAGGCGACGGCTGACGTTCAGAATGCGCTGTATCGTGGCCAGGAGCACCAGCAGGCGATCGGCTCGGCAGATACCGAGATGGCGGCGCGTATCGCTTCGACGCTCGTGGCGACCAACGATGAGGCCGAGGCGGCGCAGTTGTACCCCGGCATGATCTCCGAGGCGAAGGCGCGGGGGTTTCTGAAGAACGCACCGGACGTGTGGCCGGGAATGGCGCGCGCGCGCGTGGTCGCCGCCATGGGCACGTCGAGCGCGGATCAGTACAAGCGGCAAGGCGCCGCCGCCGGCCTCGATGCGGTCTACCCGGATCAAACGGCACCGGCCCCCGGCGCGTCGGCGGCTCCGACCTCGGGTGGCGGCGGCGGCGCTGGCGGCGGCGGTGTTGCGCTTGGGATGCGGCAGAACAACCCAGGCAACCTGATGTTCGCCGGCCAGCCGAACGCATCACCTGGGCAGGGCAACCGCTTTGCCACGTTCCCCGATATGCAGAGCGGCGTCGCAGCGACCGCGGATCAGTTGGCGATCAACCAGACGCAGCACGGCGTGAACACCGTGCGCGGCCAGGTCACGCGCTGGGTCTCCGACCCGAAAGCCGATCTCACGACCTACATAGCCGACACCGCGAAGGCGCTCGGCGTCAGCCCCGACGCGCCGATCGACTGGACCGATCCCAAGGTGCAGGCGGCTTTCATCCTCGCGCAGCAGCCGCACGAAAGCGGCGGCGGCGGTGCGGTGCTGAACCCCGCTGACGTCCAGAAGGGCGTGCTGATGGCCGCCGCAAACCGGGGCCGCTCAGTGCAGGCCCCGCCTGCCCAACGCGTCGCCGCCGCGCCACCGCCGTCCGTTGGCGTGGCCGCGCGCACCGGCGGCGTGGATGTAGCCGGACCACCCGCCGCGCCTCCGGTTGCCGCCGCCCCGCCGCCAGCCGCACCGTCCGAGGCTGACCCGGAAACCGGATTGCCGGTGCAGACCGCCGCCGCCGCTCCGCCCGATGCGGCCCCTGCGGTTCCCGCTCCGCCGGTCCAACTCGCACCGCCTCCGGCGCCAGCAGCGTCTGCCCCGGCACCAGCGCCGCCCCCCGCCGCTGTGGCGGCCCCGCCAGCGGATGGTGGCGCCCCGGTCACCTCCGGGTTCCAACCAAGCCGAAGCGACGCGCAGCAGCCACAGGCACCGGCTATCGTTTCAATGGGCCTGACAGCGGAAGATCACGTCGCTGTCCGCAACATGAAGCGCGCCCTGGCGGCGACCAGCGATCCGTCCGCCGGTGCGAAATTGCAAGCCGAGATCGACAAGCGACAGATGGCAAACCGGAAGATGGCCATCGATGCGTGGACCGCAGCAAACCCCAACATCCGGGCAACGCCAGTGCCAGGCGTGGATGAGCAAGGGCGCGTCGGTTCGGTGATGGTCCAGGGCAGCCGCGTCGTCGGCTTCGTGCCATCGCCGGTCCGCCCGGCCAACGCGCCGTGGGAGTTGCAGAAGGCAGACTACGAGCGCGACGCCAAGGACTTGCCCGAACTCAATTCCAGCGTCCAACTCGCGCAAGCCAATCAGATTCGCATCCAGAAGATGCGCGCGCTGATCGAGCAGGTCAGCACCGGCGCGGGTGGCAACTGGCGCGCCGCGTGGGCCAACGTCGCGCAGACCGCAGGCTACACCGACCTCGCCAAGCGGCTGATCGGCGGAACCTCCAGCGACGTGGCCGATCCGACTGCGGCGGCACAGGAGATCGCCAAGCTCGGCCTGATGAGCGCGGGCACGCAGGAGCGCGGCGATCTGGGAGCAAGAGGCAGCATCGGCGCGATCAATCTGTATAAGGCCGCCAATCCAGGGCTCGACCTTCGACCGGACGCGAACAAGGCGATCCTGGCGATGCAGTTGGTCTCTGAGCAGGCCAAGATCGACTACGCCACTCAGGCCACCGCATTCGCCAACGCAGCGGGCGACAGCTTCGAGCGCGGCGGGAACTACACCAAACTATCCCACTTCGACTCGCAGTGGGCGGCGCAACGCAATCCGCAGATTTATGCCGCCGCGATGTCCGCGCTTGCCGGTGATCCGTACGAGAAGTGGACCGCCGCGCTGAACATGGGCAGCGCCGGTGATCGGGCGCATGTGATCGAAGTCCTCAAGCGCGCCGATCCGACTGCCGTCATAAAGTGGAAGGACGGACAGGGCATGACCGTAGGGCAACCCCCCGGATGAGCGGCGCCCTGGATGACCCTGCCTCCTACGGTCTGAAGCCGGTCGGAAGCGCACCGCCGCCGCCACCGCCGGCGGCAGACCACGCGGACGATCCGGCTTCCTATGGATTGACGCCAGCGCCGGCAAAGCCGGCGGCGCCCCCATCGTCCGACCCCGCCGACATCGCCATTGCCCAGGACAAGGCGACCGCCGCCGATCTGAATGCGCGGCAAGCGGCACCCGATACCAGCGCGGCGACCGTTCACGACCTACTGGCCGGCGCGCGCGACACAGTGCAGCAGGCTGACACGAGCGCCTTGACTGCGCTCGCTCCAGGCCCCGACGCCGGCATGGTGGAGCGGTTCGGACGCCGGGCGGCGCAGCTTGGCGTGCATACGCTGGCTGCCATAGCTGGGGTACCGCTCAACCTACTTGCCGGTGCGACCGAAGGCCCGTGGGCCGGCGCCACGATCAACCCGGAAACCAATACGCTCGGCATCACGCCGGAGGGTCTGGCTGCTGGCACGATACTGGGCGGCGGCGGCGGCCTACGCTTCAGCGGCGCGACCCCGCGCGCATTCGTCCCCCCTGGCACAATGGAGCGGCGCCCCATACCGGCGGATGTGGCGCCGAATCTGATCGGGCCGGAAGCAACCGCACGGATCACCGCCGCAGAAGGTAAGCCCGTGCCGGTTGCGCCGCCCGCTACGGTGACGCCGCTCAGTCCCGCCGCGTCGACCGAGGCGCCCAAGGTATCAGCTACAGGCGTTCCGGTGACGGCACCCGCCGCGCCGGTTCCGGCTGCGGCAGTTCCGGTTCCGCCCGCTGCAATTCCAGCGCCATCGGACGCAGCGCGCGAGGTCGCGTCGGCCTACTATGGCACCTTCGATCAGGCGAAGCGGGCAGCCGGCGCATTGACCCCCAACGTTGCCAATAAGGTCGTGGGGGCGTTCGAGTCCAGGCTCGACCCGGCAGGAATGGGGCAGGCCCTAGGGGGTGATGAGCTTAGGGGCATCGTTGCCAAGCTCCAGCAGTACAAGAACAAGCCCATGTCGCTGGCTGACGTGCAGGCCGTCGATACACGCCTGGGCGATCTAATCCATAGAGAGAGCGATCCGATCAAAGGCATGTCGCCGTTGGGCAGACAGTTGATGGAGATACAAGACGACGTTCGCGGCATCACCGAGCACCCCGCGCCAAGCGATGTGATGGGCGGCCAGGCCGGCCTGGATGCGCTGGCGCCAGCTCGCGAGGCGTATGCCGCGGCAAAGAGAATGCAGGAGGTGGAACGGCTCTGGGAAAGAGCGCAAGGAACTCAGAACCCCAGAAGCTCTTTCCAGATACAGATACGCAACCTGTTGGACAACCGGAGACGATCGGCCGGTTTCAACGAGGAGGAACGGGCCGCTTTGAAGGACGCGGCCCGCATCGGTCTTGGCGTCGGCGGTGCCGTGCATCTGATGGGCAGCAGGATAATTCCCGCCATAGCGGGAGCGGCGGAAGTTGGAACCGGCGGCGTCACGGCGGGTGCCGCAGCCTTTGGCACGTCTTACGTCCTGGGAAGCGCGGTGCGGAAACTAGAGAAAGCAATGGCAGCGCGGAAGTACGGGACTGCCATGGGCGTGCTCGGCCACCGCGTGCCGGCGCCTCCTCCTTAGCGGTGCAGCGCGTTGTGAATGTCTCCCCAGATTGCCCATGCGGCGATGGAGACCCAGAACATCACGAACAGGCTTAAAGCAGACGTGCGAAAGGCGCGGTCGAAGTAAGGCGGCTGTGCCGGCTCCGGCTCCGGCGGTGGTTCAGCTTCCGGCGGTAGCGGCGGCAGGTCCAGCAGCTCCGCCCACGTCAACCCGCTTCGACGCATGAACTGCTCGGCCGCCAGCGCCGCGTTGTCGCGCTCTCCGGCATTGCTGCTGCCGAGCATCCCGAGAATTGCGGCCAGCCGTCTCCGCGCGGCTTCGTCCATCACGCCCTCACTGGCACGTGGTGGTGTTCCAGCCCTCGCCCATCGGCACCGTCCGGCAGGTTGTGGTCCGCCCGCTGCTGTCGTGCCACGTCGTGCTGCTCCAGCCGTCACCCAACGGAACCGTCGTGCCGGTCGCGCTCTGCCCCTCCGGCCCGGTCGCGTGGTTGCTGCTCCAGCCGTCGCCAAGCGGAACCTGACGGATGGTCCATTGCGCGGATGCCGCGCCCCCGGTCAGTGCCAAGGCGAGTGCTGCGGCGATAAGTGTTCTCACGTCATTTTACTCCGGTTGTCGTACGCTTCAGCCAGTCGGTGATGATCTTGCGTGCCAGCGCGGAGACGGGGCGCGCGTCCGCCGCCGCGGCGCGTTCAAGCGCCAAGCGCTCGGCCAGCGGCAGCCGGATCAGGATTTGTGCGTTCAGCGTTGGCGGGGGTCGGGGGGCGCTCATCCGACTGATCCAGTGCCGTGCTCTCGTTGCTCCGGCGCCAGCCGCTTGTTCTCCCGAGAATAGATGGTGGCAGCTAGTTCCAGAACCTGGCAGCGCAATTCCAGGCTATCGACCCGCCGCGTCAGCACGATCCTTTGCCAGATCTCGACGACGATCAGCACAAAGCCGACCGCCATTAACCAGAACGCACACACCACCACCACCGCGTCTCCATCTGCTACGCGATGTTATACGCCACTTGCGCAACGAAAGCAACCAATGCCGCCGACACTGACCGTGACGTTCCCGCCGGATGGCCCGATCCGTATTGAGTTGGATGCCCCGTTGCCGGACGAGCTGATCGATCCGGCCCGGCTGCTGTTCGCGACGTGGCGGAAGCAGTGGCGCGCTATGGTCACCCCGGCGCCACCGCCAACCGATATCACCCGTACCAGTACTTTTTGAAGGCGACCGGAGCGGCAGTATCGAATGCTTGGAGAGCTGCCACCAGAGCACCATGCAAGGCATTGTAAGCCGCCAGGATTGTGGCGGCTTGCTCTGGCGTAACGTGCGCCGCAATCGTTGTGGCGGTGTCCGCTGACATGATGTCGCAGCGCCCATCGGGGAACTCGCCGAATACCATTGCCGGCGGATGTCGCTCCTCGATGTATTTGTCTCTGATCGTCATTCCCCAACTCCCCTTCAATCTGCCTCGAAAGCAATCGAATGCCGCCACTCCACCGCCGCCACTCCAGCCCGAATCCGCCCGACCGGCTGGACCAGATTCTTATGGGCGTCACGCTACTGCATCAGGAGTTCCACCGCATGTCTGCTCAAATGGACGCCCTCACGGCACAGGTCGCCGCCTCGCGCACCGTCATCGATTCCGCCGTGACGCTCATCAACGGCATCGCCGACCGCATCGCCGCGGCTGGCGTCGATCCCGCCGCGCTCGACGCTCTGACCACCGACCTCAAGGCCGAGACCGACAGCCTCTCGACGGCGGTTGCTGCCAACACGCCGGCGGCCTGACCCCACGGAACGGAACGGGTGCAGCGTGTTGCTGCACCCGCGGCCGTCAGAGTGGCGCGACCAGGCTAAGTGTCAACGCCAGCAGGACCGCGATCGCCACCCAGGCCACAACGTCCAAAGTTCGCATGGTGGCCTCCAGTGAGCGTCTATAGCCGATCCGCAAGCCGAACGTACTGAGCCACATCAAACGGCCCGATCGGGGACCATTATGAGCGATCCGCCGCCCCCGCACGGTCAACTCGTGGCATGGCTGAAGGCCAACGTCGTGACCTCGACCGCGCTGGCGTTCACGATCCTTACCTCCGCCGGTGTAGTGCTTTGGGCAGGCTCGCGCTGGGTCGCTACCTATGAGTACCGGATCGTGGCGAACCGGGACGATATTCACCGCGCGGAAACCGAGCTGGCGCGGCACCAGGCGGCGATCGTCAGCCTCGATGCCAGGATCAATGACCTCGGGGCGCACACCGACGCATCCGACGCCACGATCCGCGCGAGGCTCGACGTGATCGAGGCGCTGAGCCGCTACGCTGCCGACCGCGCGACGCAGGCGGCACTACCCACACCCGGAGGCCGAAGATGAGAGTGCCCGCCGCCGCCCTGCTCGCCGCGCTGGCAGGATGCGCCGCTGCGCCGCAGGAGCCGCCGGTAGCTGCCGAGCCGCCGCCGTGTTGCCCGTGCGCGTGCCCGCCTGCTGCCGCCGCACCGCCTGCGCCAGCGCCGCCCAGCCCCGCCACGAAAGCCACCCGCGCGTACCGCCAGACGGAGAAAACCATCGCGCCCGCCGTCACCGCACCGGATGCCTCCGCAGCCTACATCCGCGCCGTCGATCGCGCCGACCGGCTGGCGCGCGCGGCGCTGCGGCTGCTGGTGTCGCAGGACGGCCACCCGACGGCGGAGGCCATAGCGCGGGCCAAGCAGACGATGGATGACCTCATCGCCACATTGGACGCGCCATGACGGCCGCTGACTTCGCACCGATCTTCTCCGCGCTCATCGCCGGCTGCGCGCTGGCGATCACCGGGTTAATCGGTGTCCTGGTGCCCCGCGCCATCGCTGCTTTTGAGCGCCGCACGGGCGTGGCACTCACCGACCAGCAGCGTGCGGCTGTAATGCAAGCCGCGCGCACCGAGGCCGGGATGCTGGAAACGGCGATGCAGCAGGGCGTCGTTCGGCTGTCCCAGGTCACGCCGACCTCCGGGGCAATGCTTGACCGCGCCGCCGCTGCGCTCGCCCGCGTGCCCGAGGCCGCCGCCGCGGTAGGAACAACGCCGGCCGCGATGGCGAGCATCATCGTCGGAGCGACCGACACGACAAAGGCCGTTCTATCCCCAGGGAGCAAGCCATAATGGACCCGATTCTTGACCCGGAGCGTGACAACGCCTTTCGACGCGAGGTCGAGACTGTCATCAACCGGTACAGTCGCGAGAACAGCAGCGACACGCCTGATTTCATTCTCGCCGAGTACCTGACCGATTGCCTTGCGGCGTTCGACAAGGGCGTGCGGGAGCGGGAGCGGTGGTACGGCCGTTACGTCATGGGCAGACCCGGCGCCCCCGGCCAGCGGCCGTTCCCGCGGAATAAAGTCGGTCTCCGGATGGATCAACCAATTCCGGGATCGGCAGATGAGGGGCCGGGAGTAATGCCCCTGGGAAAGTCGCCATGACGCTGCACCTGACCCACATCCGCCGCCATCGCGCACCGTGGCGCCGCGCCGGCCCTGTGCTGGTGGCAATCGGCGGCCTGCTGGTCCTGTCGTGGCTCGTCGGCTGCGCCGCGCCGACAGCGCAGCAGCAGCGCATCGTGGACGTGATCTGCGGCACCGACGCCGCGCTGCAACCCATCATCGTCCCCGTTGCCGTGGCAGTTGCCGCCCCGACGCCCGCCGGCGCCCCGGTCGCCGCCGCCGCGGGCCTCGATACCGCGCTGGTGCATCCGGCCGTGGTCGCAGCGTGCGCGGTTTACGGCACGCGCCCGGTTGCCGTGGTAGCGGTGCCGGCGGTTAAGCCGCTTTGAGCAGCGCGCGGCTGTAGCGCGCGTCGATCCAGGTCACGACGCGGCGAC
>DATLVV010000421.1:0-7065 GCA_035577165.1 Steroidobacteraceae bacterium
GATCGGCTGTATGCCGACATGGTCGCGCAGGCCCAATTGGTCGACCGGCTGGGCTACCGAGGGGTGACCATTCCAGAACACCATCTCATCAATATCCTGCTGGTGCCCGATCCCTTGCAGTTGGCCGTGAAGGTCGCCGCCGTCACTCGCACGATTGAAATCATCACCTCGGTCTGCGTGCTGCCGCTGCACGATATGCGCATCTTTGCCGGTCAGGCCATTCAGGCCGACTTTCTGTGCGACAAGCGCCTGATTCTCGGCGTTGGTCGCGGTGCGTTCGCCTACGAGCTCGCGCGCATGGGCAAGCCCATCGAGGAGTCGCGCGAACGGTTCGACGAATCGCTCGATGTGCTGCTGGCGCTGTTCAAGCATGAAGAGGTGTCCTGGGACGGAAAGTACTATCAGTTCGCCCCCATCACCGTCATGCCCCGGCCGCTTCCCAATCGCATTCCGCAAATCATGGTGGCCGCCCTGATTCCGGAGGGAATCGAAGCCTCGGCGCGCAGGGGGTTTCATATACAAACGACGCCGCTTGATGCAACGGTCGATAAAATGAAGCAGCAAGTCGCGGCATTCTTTCGCGGCAAACACGCACTCGGCGAGGCCGGCAAGCACTTGCGGCTGGCACTATCGCGAGTCTGTTGCGTCGCTCAGAACGGCGCGGATGCCAGAAAAAAACTGCAGCTGGCCTATGAATACTACGGCCGTTTCCACAACGTTTTTTCGGGTCCGGGCATCGTCGAAAACGGCGCCATCCGCCCCCTGCCGCTCCAACAGACGCCGGAAGAATTCAAGCAGAACGTCATGGTGTGTACGGCGGCTGAAATGATCGATCGCCTCAAGCTCTACGAAGAATTGGGCATCGACGATTTCATCATGAACGTCAACGTCGGCCACAGCCAGCAAGAGTCGCTCGACGCGGTGAACCGCTTCGCCGCCGACGTGATGCCCTGGTTCAACGCCCGTGCGCAGCCAACGCGCATCGCCGCGATCGCCCCCAGGTAGTCCATGAGCGGGTCCATCGTGTCCGCGTTCTCGGTCGAGGGTGACGGGCCACCACTGTTTCTGATCCACGGTATCGGCGCGTCGCGCCACAGTTGGGATGGACTGATTGCGCATCTCAAACCGCACTTTCGTTGCATCACTTATGATCTTCGCGGCCATGGCAAATCGCCGATGCCGCCGCCTCCCTATACGCTTGATGATTTGGTGGACGATCTCGAACGCTTGCGGGAAGAGTTGGGGATCGACACTGCCCATTTCGCGGGTCATTCGCTCGGCGGCATGATCGGTCCCGCGTATGCACGCCGCCACCCCGGACGCGTCCGCTCGCTGGGGCTGTACAGCACCGCGGCGTTTCGCACCGACGATGACGGCGCCAAGGTCAAAGGTGTCGTCGCCGCCATGCGCGCCAAAGGAGTCGCGCCGGTGCTCGAGACCTTGCGCGATCGCTGGTTCACGCCCGAATTCGCGGCCCGCTGCCCCGAGGTGATCGAGCGGCGCATGCAGCAGGTGATCGACACCAACACAGGGGTGTTTCTGAGCGTTTTCGATATTTATGCCGACACGGAAATGGCGCCCTGGTTGGCCGAGATCCAACACCCCTGCCTGGTGCTCACCGGGGAGCATGACGGCGGCTGCAATCCGCGGCTCAATCGGCAGATTGCTGCCGCGCTGCCCAACTCGGAACTGGCGATTTTGAGCGGGCTGCGCCATGCCATTCTGCTGGAGGCCCCGGAGCGAGTGGCAGCGCCGGTCTTGAGTTTCCTCTCGAAACACCGTTGACGCGGCGCCGTCCCGCGCAGCGCGTTCCCTCAGGACTTCGCTTTCTTCTTGGGCTTCGATTTGGCGGCACTATTGACGGCGATCGCCTCGCGAACGAGCGCCTTGAAGGCGGACTCGTCGACTTCTTCTGTTTCGTGGATGTCGATCGCGCGGCGTACGTTTCCCTCGAGGCTCGAGTTGAAGAGACGGGACGGATCCTTGAGCGACGCGCCCTTGGCGAAAGTAAGCTTCACGACCTTCTTGTAGGATTCGCCGGTGCAGATGATGCCGTCGTGCGACCAAACCGGAGTGCCCATCCACTTCCATTCCTCGACGACATCGGGGTCCGCCTGCTTGATCAGCTTGCGCATTCTGCTCAGGGTTTTTCCGCGCCAGTCCCCGAGTTCGGTAATCCTTTGCGAGATGAGCTCCGATGCCGACTGGTCTTGGTTCGCGCCCGACTTTTTCATGTTCTCACCCTGGAAATTCCAGAAATACTCATTGGCGAAACGGCAGCGGCACCTCGGCGCCCAACCGCAGTTGTGCCCGCAACATCGGTGTGATCGCCTGCGATTGGAAGTGGACGCGGTACATCTGCACATCGCGAAAGTACCGCTGCAGCCGATCCCCGCGCTTCGCCCCCGACGCGCCGGCACTGTGAAATAACATTTCCACGCATTCGCAGGCAGCGCGGCAGCCTTCACGCGCCGTCCCCCAGACTCGCATGGTGTCTGCGGCCTTGATGGGCTGCCGCTCCTTCATCCATCGTTCGCACTGCTCCATGTGCAGGCGGGTCGCGCTCAAGGTGAGCGCCTCCGCGGCATCGGCACGGCACAGCGCCTCGCCGAATATCCGCTGCAGTTCCGGGTCGTGCATTCGAGTACGCTGCGGATCGAACAACAGCGGCTTTGTGAGCAGCAACCGCTCGTATTCCTCCAGCGCGGCGCGCGCGGCGCCGGTGAGGATGGCGCCAAACTCACAGCTGAACCACCCGTAGATGATGCCGAGGAACAGCCCTTCGCCGTGCAGTCGCGTACCCGGCGTGCCTTCGGGCAGATTGTCGGTGGTCAACAGACCCACCGGCGAGGCAACGATGTGGCGGTCGGGAATGAACACTCCGTTCAATCGCACGCTGTTGGAGCCGCTCGCCTGCATTCCCATGGCCGAATCGCCGCCCCAATCGGGCAACACTTCGACGCTGGAGCGCGGCACCACGAAGGCCACCGGCGCGCGCGCACCGGGAATGAAGGCTCCGCCCAGAAAATGCGTACTCACGGGAATTCCCGACGCGAACGCCCACAGCCCGCTTACGCGATAGCCTCCGTCAAGACGTTCGAAGGTCGGGATCCCGGCCGGACCGGCCGCAAATGCGGCGCGAAAGTCTCCTTCTGAGCCAAACAGCTCCCGCTGCACTTCTTCATCGAAGTGTGCGCCTATAACCAGGGCATGAGATGAGGCAAGGGTGTAACACCAGCCGGCGCCAGGATGCCCCCGCGACAGCTCGAGGATCACCCGAATATAGGTTTCACAATCGACCCCGCCGCCGTTGAACATCCGCGGCTGCAGGATCCGATAGAAACCGCCTTCCAGGAGTTCCTGGTGTATCTCATCGGAGTAGCAGCCACGCCCATCGCTCTGATCCTGCTGGGCGCGAAGCTTCGCGCCGATCTGTGCCGCCCGTGCAGTGAGCTCGGCCGCGAAGGGGTGGCTCATGGTTCGCAAACTTGGATCGCCTGCCGGATGGCATTCGAGAGTTCGCGTTGCGTGAACGGCTTGGCAAGCCGCGTGAGCCCCGAATCCGAACCGCCGGGCAATTCGGCGTAGCCGCTGGCCAGCACGATCGGCAGCTGGGGACGCATGGTCTGGGCGGCGGCGGCCAGTTCCGCGCCCGTCATGCGCGGCATGGCCTGATCGGTGATCAGCACTTCTATGTCGGGATGTTGCTCCAGCAAATGCAGCGCCTGTTCACCCGAGTTCGCGCTGACTACGCGGTGCCCAAGATCCTCGAGCATCGCTTCGGCGCTGTGCAAGACCAATAGGTCGTCGTCGACCAGCAACACTGCGAGCGGCCGGACGCTTGCCGGAGCCGCAATCTCGGCACGCCCCGCCGGCGCGGCCGCGGGCGCCACCGAACAGGGCAGCCACAATTCCGCGGTAGTACCCCGCCCCTTCTCGCTCGTCAAAATGAATCGACCACCCGACTGGTGCGCTACTCCATGCACCATGGGCAGTCCGAGCCCGGTGCCCTTCCCCACGCCCTTGGTCGTAAAAAACGGTTCCGTGGCCCGGGCGAGGGTATACGTATCCATCCCCTCGCCCGAATCGATCACCGACAAGCATACAAATCGTCGGGCATCGGGTGTCTGGTCGATCGGTGCCTCCTTGGCTTCGATGATAATGTTACCTCCGTTCGGCATCGCATCACGGGCATTTACCACCAGATTGAGGAGCGCGAGTTCGAGCTGATTCGCATCCGCCCATACGGGAGCGAGTCCTTCTGGAAGGCGCAGCTGCAATTCCATATTGCTGTCGAGTGAACGCATGATGAGATCCGACATGCCCGAGACCAGGGATGGAATGTCGACGGCGCCGAGCTTCAGTTCCTGCCGGTGTGCGAAAGCCAGCATGCGTTGCGTCAGGGCGATGCCCCGGTCCGCACCTTGCTGCGCATTGTCGAGCAGATGCAGCGCTCGCGGGTCTTGCGGCAGCCGTTTGCGCAGTAGTTCGATACTGCCCTTGATCACCATCAATAGATTATTGAAGTCGTGCGCCACGCCGCCGGTGAGCTGCCCGATCGCCTCCATCTTTTGCGCCTGAAACAGCGTCTCCCGGGCTTCGTCCAACGCCTTGCGCGCCTCACGTTGCGCGCTGACGTCCCGTGTAATTTTTGCAAATCCACTCAGCGAGCCATCGGGCGCACGGAGTGCGTCAATCACCACACTCGCCCAAAAAAGAGTGCCGTCCTTGCGCACCCGCTGGCTTTCTTGCTCGAAACGGCCCTCGTGGGCGGCAATGCTGAGTGCGCGCGCGGGTTCGCCGGCAGCTCGGTCGGCTGCCGTGTAGAAGCGCGAAAAGTGTGTGCCCAGTACTTCGTCAGCCGTGTATCCCTTGATGCGCTCGGCGCCGGCATTCCAACTGGAAATCGCACCGGATGGGCTCAGCATGTAAATGGCGTAGTCAGTGACACCCTGCACCAGCAGTTGAAATTGCTGCTGGGTCGCGCGCACCGCCTCCTCCGCGGCGCGCCGTTCTGTCAGGTCGCGAGTAATTTTTGCAAAACCGACGAGTTCACCGTCCGGCATGCGGAGAGGATCGATGACGACATACGCCCAGAATTGAGTGCCGTCTTTTCGAACCCGCCACCCCTCGCTCTCGAATTTGCCCTCTCGGGCGGCTGTCTCCAAGGCGCGCTTGGGAAGCCCGGATTCGCGATCCTTGGGCGTGTAGAATTCGGAAAAGTGACGGCCGATGATTTCGTCCGCTTTGTACCCTTTAAACCGCTCTGCGCCGCGATTCCAGCTTGTGATGTAACCCTCCGGGCTCAGCAAGTAGATGGCGTAGTCGCTGATTCCTTCCACCAGTAGCCGATAGCGGCCATCTGTGGCAAGGGGTGCCTCATAGCGTTCATGCCCCACTGTCGGGGGCTTTTCGGCGCGCCGCTTTTGCATGGTGACCACGAGTGTGCACTGACCCATGGCACCATCACAAGACGCGACCGCGCTAAACGCGCCAGCGGTGCTGCTCCTCCGGCGGCAGATCGTAGTCGGACAGGAAGACGGCAAGCTTCTGGCCCTCGGACGCCGCGTCGACATCCGGCCGAATGAGATGCCGGGGCGGCAGCGCCAGACCGCGGTGTCGCAGCAGCGGAGCCAGGCGGCGCCAGTGGAGTCCGCCCGGTTCGCCGTGCACTCCGATGGCCACCACCGCATAGCCGTGGTGCGCGTACTCCGCGACTTGATCGGCGATCACGGCGAGCAGCAGGCCATGCCTGCCCGGTGGCGGTAGTTGCAGCACCCCGTAGCCGTTGGCTTCGAGTACGCCGAGCACATCCGGCAGCACCGCGCGGTCGCGGTCGGAGGGATTGATCAGCGCGTCGGGCACCAGCGCCAGACGCCAGCCACGCGCATCGCCGTTCATTGCCCCGCCGGCTCGTCGCCATGCGAGATCGCAGCGGACTCGCGACTGTCCAGAAACTCCTCCAGGTCACGACGCGAACCGGCCTCATCAAAGCGCCCCATGTCGAGTGCCCAGCCGGTGGCCGGCACGGGCGGCAGGCCACGGCGCGCCAGCTCCGCCTCCAGTTCCTCGATCCACACGCCCCGCCGCGGCACAATTTCCCAGTCATCCTCGGGGCGGTTGGGGCGACCGCCCCACTCGGGTTTGCTGGAAGTAAAGCGCACGCCGGTTGACGGGCTGCCGTCGAGCCCGATCAGGATCAAATCGTCGCCGCGGCGTAAATGCTGCTCAATCAGCGGCGCGATGGCCTGCGCCAATCGCCGGCAGTGGGCGCGATAGGCCGGCGTGTCATATTGTTCATACACGGCCCACCAACGCCGCGCGCCGGCGAAGGCCAGTTCAGGGCAGGGCAGCTGCTGCAGCTGATAGCCGCGGCTGCGCAACGCCTCCACGACCGGATTGACCACACCCCGATAGCGCGCGCCCTCGCAGACCTTGGCGTTCTGGTTCATGAGGCAGTTGGCGACCAGCGCCACCTTGCGCGGCCTATCTTGCGCCACGCCCGGCAACGACTCGGTGTGTGTCATTTCACGAGAATACCAGAGACATCGAATGAAGCGGGCGGGTTGCCGAAAAGCCCCGCACAGAGATCTCGCAATGTCTTGGAGACGGGATAATATCAATAGGCCGATCCGATCGGAGGACCCCATGAATCCGGAAGCGCAAGCCCCCCTCACCCGCGCGGAGCTGCACGCGATCCACGCCTATTGGCGGGCCGCCAACTATCTGGCGGTGGGCATGATCTATCTGCGCGCCAACCCTCTGTTGCGCGAGCCGCTCAGCCCGGACCACATCAAGAGACGGCTTCTGGGTCACTGGGGTTCGGATCCGGGACAGTCCTTCATCTGGGTGCACCTCAACCGCCTGATTCGAAAGTACGACTTGAACGTGCTCTATGTTTCCGGCCCCGGTCATGGCGCCCCGGCCACCCTCGCCAACAGTTACTTGGAAGGCTACTACTCCGAGATCTATCCGGACTGCAGCCAGGATGCGGCCGGCATGTTGCACCTGTTCCGCCAGTTTTCCTTTCCCGGGGGCATCGGCAGCCATTGCACGCCGGAGACA
>DATLVV010000422.1:0-7531 GCA_035577165.1 Steroidobacteraceae bacterium
CACGGCCCGGGGCGGCGGTCAACCCGGCGCAGGCCGAATACGTCATCCCTGACGTCTTCGTGCGCCGCACCGAGCACGGCTGGATCGTCGAGATCAATCCGGCGACGGTGCCGCGGGTACGGGTCAACAACGCCTATGCGAACCTGATATCCCGTTCCCCCGACCACGCCATGCTGCGCACGCAATTGCAGGAGGCTCGCTGGCTGATGCGCAGCCTCGAGATCCGCAACGAGACTCTGATCAAGGTGGCGCGCTGCATCGTGCAGCGGCAGACCAGCTTTTTCGAATTGGGCGAGGAGGCGATGGAGCCGCTCATTCTCAAGGACGTCGCCGAAGCGGTGGAAATGCACGAATCGACCATTTCCCGGGTCACCACCGCCAAGTACATGCACACGCCGCGCGGCGTGTTCGAGTTCCGGTATTTCTTTTCCAGTCACGTCGAAGCCGCGGACGGCACGGAGATGTCCTCGACCGCCATTCGCGCCAAGATCAAGAAACTGATATCACAGGAGAACCAGGAAAACCCGTGGAGCGACAGCAAGCTCGCGGAAATTCTGTCGCAAGAAGGCATACCGGTGGCCAGACGCACCGTTGCCAAATATCGCGAAGGCATGCAGATCGCCCCGTCCAACGAACGGAAGCGAGCCGCGGCCCGCGCGTCGTAAACAGTCGCAGGAGGAAACATGCAGCTCGATCTCAGCGGTCATCATGTGGAAGTTACCGACTCATTACGCGCTTACGTCATCAAGAAATTCGAGCGCATCTCGCGGCACTTCGAACAGCTCATCGATGTGCACTGCGTGCTTACCGTCGAAAAATTCGGCCACAAGGCCGAAGCCACGCTCATGCTGCGCGGAAACAAGATCTATGCCGATGCAACCGAGACCAACATGTACGCTTCCATCGACGCCCTTGCCGACAAGCTGGATCGCTGCGTCAAGAAACACAAGGAAAAGGCCGCCGATCATCACGCGGAGGACGTGATCAAGGCCCGACTGTCCAGCTGAGTTTCCAGGGAGCCCGCGTGTCGATGCGACTGATCATCGTGA
Source organism: Steroidobacteraceae bacterium (assembly GCA_035577165.1). GTDB lineage: Bacteria > Pseudomonadota > Gammaproteobacteria > Steroidobacterales > Steroidobacteraceae > Bog-1198. The sequence goes on from DATLVV010000422.1 coordinate 1,050, forward strand.
GCGGGCTGTCGGGCTCGGGCAAGAGCGTGGCTTTGCACATGCTCGAGGACATTGATTTCTATTGCGTCGACAATATTCCGGCGGCGCTGCTCAAGTCCTTCATCTCGCACACCGTCCGCGGCATGGGAGACACCTATCCCAGAACCGCGGTCGGTCTGGACGCGCGCAACCGGCCCAATGAAATCGAGACCATTCCGGCGCTGGTCGGCGAGCTGCGGCGCAGCGGCATCGGCTGCGAGGTTATTTATCTGCACGCCTCCGACGAGGTGCTGCTCAAGCGCTATGCCGAGACCCGCCGCAAGCATCCCCTGGTCACCGGCGACATCAGTCTGCGCGACGCGATCGCCACCGAGCGCAGGCTGCTGGAGCCGATTTCCAGCGCGGCGGATCTCGTCATCGACACCTCTCAGATGGGCGTCCACGCGCTGCGCGAACTGATTCGCGAGCGCGTCGACCGGCGGCGCGACGGGCGGCTCTCCCTGATGTTCGAGTCCTTCGGCTACAAGCACGGCATACCGGGCGATGCGGATTTCGTGTTCGACGTGCGCAATCTGCCGAACCCCTACTGGGACCACTCACTGCGGCATCTCGACGGCCGCGATGCCGCCGTGATCGAGTACTTGGAGGGCCATGCCGGCGTGCGCAGCATGGTCGACGATCTCATCGAGTTCCTGGAAAAGCGCGTCGGCGAATTCGCGCAGGCAAACCGCAGCTACCTGACCATTGCGATCGGCTGCACCGGCGGCCAGCACCGCTCCGTGTACATCGCCGAGCGGCTGGCCAGGCATTTTCGCGCGGAATACCCGCAGGCCCTGACGCGGCACGACTCACTGCAGAAGCGCTAGGAACGCAGCCGGCGCGCGCTCTTCAGCGCCAGAAACTCGCGGATCTCATCGGCGCGGGCGCGCGCATCCGCCACCCCGAGGTCGATCATGGCGCGGGTAAATCCCCGCTCGAACAACAGGTAGCTCAGCAGCAGGGTGCTGGCGGCGCTGCTGGCCCCCATGGTGCGCATCAAGGCACGCATGCTGCGCGGCAATTCGCCGACATACCGGCGCGCGATTTGGTTGACATCCTGCGACGGCGTCATCACCAGAAATTCCACGCGCCGTTCGGCGTTGTTCTCGTTGTAGCGGCTGATGCGCTCCAGATCCGCCTGCAGCTGATCCATGAACAGCGAATCCAGCATGAAGCCGAACATCTGTCCGAAGCTGGGCTCGGCCATGCGCCCGAGCGGGGTGAGCCCCGTGGGGACGGGATCATTGACGCCGATGATGAACAGCCGATTGGCGCCCAGATGGATCGCGGGGCTCAAGGGCGAGGTTTGGCGCATGGCGCCGTCGCCGAAATATTGATCGTTCAGCAGCACCGGCCGGAACAGAAAGGGAATGGACAGGCTGGCCATCAAGTGATTCAAGGTCAGCTGCACCCGGGCGCCCTTGCGGTACACCCGCGCCCACGGCTCGATGGGCGAGGAGGACGCGTAGAACGTCACCGAGTCCGCGTCGGCGTAGCAGGTGGCGCAAATACCGAGCGCCTGCAGGTGCCCCTTGTAGAGGCTGCGCGGAATGCCCTCGAAGTGCAGCTTTTCGCGCAGCAGAGTCCACAGCGGGGAATTGTCGAACAGGGAATGCGGCGGATGGACCAGCCAGCCGCCGGTGAGAAACGCCAGCATCCAATGCAGGCCGGACCGCATCATGCTGACGGCATCGGCCTTGAACACATGGCTTACGCGAAAATCGCGCCACACCCGCTCGATGCCGTACACCGAGCGCCGGAAGTGCGCCGCGTCCGAGGCCAGGGCGACCGCGCTCACGGCGCCGGCGGAGGTACCCGTGATGATGGGAAATGGGCAGGCGGAGCCTCGCCGCATCAATTCGGCGACGCCCTTGAGCACGCCGACCTGGTAGGCCGAACGCGCACCACCGCCGGTCAGCACCAGGCCGATCGAAGGCCTCTCGATGTTTATGACGCTGGTGGCCATCCATTGACCGGTGGAGCTTGCGGAACCTGGATCACTCGGCGTGTTCATTGCTTACCCACCCGGCTATCTGGCAAAGGGGCTGCGGCGCTTTGACGCTCGCGACCAGGCATAGTCCGCAGGGTTGAATGCGCGTCTCTGGCCCAGCAGCGGTTCACCGTCGATGCGCTCGGCCAGGCTCTTGATGTCCGCATTCGTGACGCCGCTCGCAGCGAAGTGTTCCTGCCATCGGTCGACCACCCTGATGACGCGAACGATTTCGGCGGCGGCCTGCGCCGGCGTGTAGCCAAACAGCTCGCATTGCGACATGGCGTTGGAGAGCGTTGAATCTCGCTGATCGGTTCCGACAATGAACTCCTGGGAGCCCTGACCTGAGTTCGTGGGCAGGATGTCGAAGGCGGGGGCCAGCCGATAGCGGCCCTGCCGCGTCGGCGCCACGACCAGAAGCGCATGGTTCTTTTCGTGGTCATCGGTGTTGTCGATGAGAATGTTGAACACCATGCGGCGAAACAGTTCGCGCATGTCGCGCAGGTTGAGGTCCTCGTCCGTCGCACCGGCGCGGCGCAGGAGTTGAGCCAGGCTCGGGTAGCCCAGCTCCGGTTCCTGTCCGGCGACGGTCTGCGCCCGCAGCGCGGTTCCCGCTGAAATGCAGTGAATGCGCTTGAGTCCGTCGCGATCGTAACGGCGCACCGCCAGCGCGTGCTCACCCGCCAGCGGAACCATCCGCGTTTCGGCCACTTCGATGCCGGCCGACTTGGCAAGCGTCATCGAGGCATGCTCGATGAGCGGTACGTCGACAGGCTCATTGTCAAAGAACTTGATGACCCATTGCACGGTGCCGATCGCGATGAGCGCCTTGGGTTTTGCGCCACCGAAACTGCCGCCGGCGTTGAGCATCTGGCCTTCGAGGTTGCTGACCGGCGCCCTGGCACTGACTTTGTGCACGACCTCGCTCAAGCGCTGCGCCTGCTCCAACCGTGGCAGCGGACTTTTGGTTCGAGGAACGTACGCGGCCTCCGAGGTCGACACCCCAAGCGCGCCAAAACGGTCGTCGCCCGCGTAGTACAAGTACTCCATGAGGGACAGGCGGGCGGGCTTGAAGAGGTATTGAATCACCCGCTCACCCCAGCGGTCAGGGCGAGCATCGTCGACGGCGCCGACCGCCATTCCTTTCCAGCGCGGCAGCTGTTCGATGTCCGTCAACAATAGGTCTTCGCTCAAAGGGAAGCCGGCGGCCAGCCATTCGGCTCCATACTGCAGGGAAACCCCCTTGCCGGCGTCGACGAGCCGCAGCCGACCGACCTGGCGCGGTTGGGCGGGATCAGCCAGGTACCACAAATACAGCTCGTCGTACTTCACAAATCTTTCTGCCGCTGCATCGCCCTTCTCATCTTCGCCTGCGCTGTGGCACGCACGCGTTCCTTGCCCAGTGTTTCAGCTTGGCGCACATCCAATTCCAGTGCGCCACGGTCTTCCTTGGGCGTGGCCAGAGCTCCTAGTGCTGCATCGCGGCCAATCAGCCAGAGCGCGGTCGCAAGCACCCCCAGGCTGACGCTGGGCTCACCCGCCTCCAGCCGCAGCAAAGTCGGGACGCTCACGCCGAGGCGTTTCGCCCAGGTCTTGAGTGACTCTTTGCGACGCAGGCGGGCGACCGCCAGATCCGCCCCAAGCTGAGCCAGTGCCGCCAGAGTCGATGGGGGCATCTGAATGAGTGCGGTTGACGCTTTAGTCATAACATATAATTTACTGTTATATGCATTTACAGTCAAGTATATGTTAGTAACACCTTGCCAAGGGCCCTAACTCAGCGCGTCGATGGCGTCATCCAGCCCCGCCAGGGTCAGGGGATACATCCGTCCCTCGAGCAGCTCGCGCGTGATCTCGATCGACGTATTGTGGCGCCAGCGCGCCTGCGGCTGTGGGTTGATCCAGGCGAACTTCGGGTAGTGCTTGATGAGGCGCTGCAGCCACACGCTGCCCGCCTCGGCATTCCAGTGCTCGACACTGCCGCCCGGCTGCGTAATCTCGTACGGGCTCATGGTGGCATCGCCCACCAGGATGAGTTTGTAGTCGGTGCCGTAGGTGCGCATCAGCTCGACGGTGCCGATGTGCTCGTTGAAGCGCCGCCGATTGTCCCGCCACAGCGCCTCATAGGTGAAATTGTGGAAGTAGTAATGTTCCAGATGCTTGAATTCGCTGCGCGCCGCCGAGAACAGCTCTTCGCAGGTCTTCACGTGATCGTCCATCGAGCCGCCGATGTCGAGCAGCAGCAGCACCTTCACCACATTGTGCCGCTCGGCCTGCATCCGGATGTCGAGCCAGCCGCCCGACCGCGCCGTGGCGTCGATGGTGTCCGCCAGCGCCAGCTCGTCGGGCGCGCCGCGCCGCGCGAAGCGCCGCAGTTTGCGCAGCGCCATCTTGATGTTGCGGGTGCCGAGTTCGACCTTGTCGTCGAGATTGGCGAATTCGCGCCGGTCCCAGACCTTGACGGCGCTGCGGTTGCGCCCGCCCGCCTGGCCCGCGCGCACGCCCTCCGGATTGAAGCCGTAGGCGCCGAACGGCGAGGTCCCCGCCGTGCCGATCCATTTGTTGCCGCCCTGGTGCCGCTCCTTCTGCTCTTCGAGACGCTTGGCCAGCGTCTGCATCAATTGCTCCCACCCGCCCAACGCCTCGATCTCGGCCTTCTCGGCATCGGTGAACTCGCGCACGGCGAGCTTGGCCAGCCACTCCTCCGGCAGCTCCTTCTGCAGCAGCGCGTAGAGGTCCTCCGCACCCTTGAAGTGCGCAGCGAACACCTTGTCGTAGCGGTCGTAGTAGCGCTCGTCCTTCACCAGGCAGGTTCGCGCCAGGGTGTAGAAGCGCTCGGCGCTCAAGTCGCCCAAACCCGCCTGCAGGGCTTCGAGCAAGGTCAGCAATTCGGTGATGGATACCGGTATTCCGGCGCTGCGCAGCAGGAAGAAGAATCTAACGAGCATTCCGGCGGTGAAGGAACAACAGTTGTTCGAACAGATGCACATCCTGCTCGTTCTTCAGCAGCGCGCCGTACAAGGGGGGAATGAGCTTCTTGGCGTCGTCGCTGCGCAGGACTTCCGCCGGAATGTCCTCGGTCACCAGCAGCTTGATCCAGTCCAGGAGTTCGGACGTCGTGGGCTTCTTCTTCAAGCCCGGCGTGTCGCGGATCTTGAAGAACGTCGCCAGCGCCTCGTGCAGCAGCTCGCGCTTCAAGCCCGGAAAATGCACGTCGACGATTTGCGTCATGGTGGCCGCGTCGGGAAAGCGGATGTAGTGGAAGAAGCAGCGCCGCAGGAATGCGTCCGGCAATTCCTTCTCGTTGTTGCTGGTGATCACGATCACCGGCCGGTGCTTGGCGCGCACCGTTTCCCGCGTCTCGTACACGTAGAACTCCATCCGGTCCAGCTCGCGCAACAGATCGTTCGGAAACTCGATGTCCGCCTTGTCGATCTCATCGATGAGCAGCACCGGCTGCACCTCGCTGTCGAACGCCTCCCACAGGTCGCCCTTCACGATGTAGTTGTGAATGTCCTTGACCCGCGGGTCGCCGAGCTGCGAATCGCGCAGGCGCGACACGGCATCGTATTCGTACAGGCCCTGCTGCGCCTTGGTGGTGGACTTGATGTGCCACTCGTAGAACGGCTTGTTCAAGGAGCGGGCGATTTCGTTCGCGAGCAGGGTCTTGCCGGTGCCGGGCTCGCCCTTGATCAGCAGCGGGCGCGACAGCACCATGGCCGCGTTCACCGCCGCCATCAGCTCCTCGGTGGCGATGTAACGCTCGGTTCCGCGGAATTCGGCGGCCATTTAATTGCGCGCGACTTGCAGGATCTGCATGGAATTGGTGCCTCCGGCCACGCCGCTCAATTCACCCTTGGTGAGGATGATGGAGTCGCCCTCCTCCACCAGTTTGAGGTCCAGCAGCAGGCGGAATATCGAGAAGTAGAAGGCCTCGCCCTTGTGCGTGACGTCATACGCGACCGGAAACACGCCGCGATACAGGGTCACGCGGCGCCGCGTGTTCTCGTGCCGCGTAAAGGCATAGATGGGGATGTCCGAGCGCACCCGCGACATCCACAGCGACGTCGATCCCGACTCGGTGAGCGCGACGATGGCTTTGACGTGCAGGTGATTGGCGGTATACATCACCGCCGAGGCGATGGCCTCGTCGGTGTGGCCGAAATAGCCGCTGTTGCGCTGCCGGACCCGGACATTCTTCACCTGGTATTTTTCGGCGCCGACGATGATCTGCGACATCGCCTCGACCACTTTGACCGGATGCTTGCCCGAGGCCGTTTCGGCGGACAGCATCACCGCGTCGGTGCCGTCCATGACGGCATTCGCCACATCCGACACTTCGGCGCGCGTCGGAATGGTGTTGGTGATCATCGATTCCATCATCTGGGTCGCCATGATGACGACGCGATTCTGATGGCGAGCCTCCTGGATGATCTGCTTTTGCAGGCCGGCGAGCTCGGCGTAGCCCATTTCG
>DATLVV010000423.1:0-5107 GCA_035577165.1 Steroidobacteraceae bacterium
CCTTGAAGCTGGCGCGCCATACCACGGGACGCGGACGGTTCATCGGATTCCTGGGTGGATTTCATGGCAGGACCATGGGCTCGCTGTCGTTCACGTCCAGCAAGTACACGCAACAGAAAGGCTTCTTCCCGAGCATGCCCGGGGTGACGCACGTGCCTTATCCGAATAACTATCGGCCGCTGTTTGCGGGCGCGGACCAGGGCCAGGCAGTGCTGCGCTATATCGAAGACGTTTTGTTCGTGCACAATGTGCCCGCTTCGGAAGTGGCGGCGATTCTCATCGAGCCGATTCAGGGGGAGGGCGGCTACCTGGTGCCGCCGGATGGATTCTTGCAAGGCTTGCGCGAGCTGTGCGACCGGCACGGGATCCTGCTGATATTCGACGAGGTGCAATCGGGCATCGGCCGTACCGGCAAGATGTTCGCGGCCCAGCATTGGGATGTGGCTCCGGACATCATGACGCTTGCAAAGGGGCTCGGTTCGGGGCTGCCCATCGGAATGGTCGTGGCCAAGCGCAGCATCATGCAGAAATGGACCCGCGGTGCCCATGGCAATACCTACGGCGGCAATCCCCTGTGTTGCGCGGCCGCGCTCGCGACCATCGATCTCATCGAACGTGAATACTGCGCCAACGCGGCCAGGATCGGCGAATACTTCATGCGCAAATTGCGCGGCTTCGCCGATAAATTCTCCGTGGTCGGCGAAGTCCGCGGCAAGGGATTGATGATCGGCATCGAATTGGTGAAGGACCGGGCAAGCAAGACGCCTGCGAAAAAACTTTGCGATGCGTTGATCACCCGTGCCTATCACAACGGGCTCATTCTCCTGGCCTGCGGTCAGAGCACGGTGCGCTTCATGCCGCCGCTGGTGATCGACGAAGGCGATGTGGATGAGGCGATTGCCCTGCTCGACCAGAGCCTGAGCGAGGTGCTAGCGAGCGAGCAGCTCCACTGAAGCCACACGCTTGAGCTGCGCCAGGATCGCGTCCGGTGAGACTCCGCGGCCCAGGAATTGATGCAGCAGCCGCGCGGTTTCGACGGAGGAGCCGAATCGAAGCAGATGCGCCGAGGTCCAGGGATACCAACGTGGATTGCCCGTATCGAATGGACCTATGGCATCTTTGATGTGCTGACGGATGTCGGCGGTCAGCACGGCGCCCAGTCCGTAGTTGATCATATAGCCCGGCCAGCGCACCAACTGGACCCGCAATGCCCACCATGACAATTCCGGATGCGCGGTGATGTTCAGATAGCGCGAGGTGATCTCGGCCCACAGCAGGTTCGGGTCCCGGGATGGATCCGCGAGCATGCGCAGCTCGAACAGGCCCCAGGCCACGTCGAGCATGACGTTCGAAAACAGCTCGCGTAGCGCGGCCCCCTCGGTGGTGCCCGAGCCGAGATATTTTCGCTGCCACGCCGGCTCCGAGCTGCTCCAAGCCGGAACATCGGCGAAGGCCTCGAAGAACAGATCGTCGCCCAGCGAGAAGTATGCGGGCCGCGTGCGCAGCGCCGCGAAGTGCACGGCATGTCCATCTTCGTGGATGAGTTCATTGAGGACGAACAGCCCCCCTTGCTCGTAGTTTGCCGACACGCGCGCCTGCATCGGACGCCATGTGGTGCCGATGCGCCGGCCGATTCTAATCTGATCCGTATACGCAAGCGGCGCCTTCCCCGGCCGGATATCGAGGTCGTGGCGTACCGCGAGTTGATCAAGATCGGCGCCGAGGTCCCGGTAGAAGCGCTTGGCCGTGGGCAGCACCGACTCACGGGAAATGGCGGGCGAGAGCTCACGGCTCGCGCCCGACGATGCGTACCAATAATCCCAGGGCTCGAGCGCCGGTCCCTTCGACCGTGTCTGCCACGCCTCGAGCACCTGCACCAACCATTGCTCAACCTGCTGCGGCGGGATGCCGAGAGTTGCCGCGGCATCGCTGATGGGGGAGCGGCCGTTCGCCGCGACGACTGCACCGTTCAACGCCATCATTCGCCGATACGGGCTGTCCGGCGTGTTCGCGCCGTTGACCGCGGTCCACAACGGCGTCAATGCCAGGAACAAGTGTTTGCGCCGCGTGCCATCCTCCAGCTGCTGCAGTTGCTGTAGCGCCGTGGTGCGCACCATGGTGCGGCCTTCGAAATCGATGTGGCTGCCGATCTCCTCGAAACAGGCATATAGCGCGATCTGCAGGGTGGTCGCGTCGCCGCCGTGCCGTGCGCCGTCTCCGCAGACGATGCGCGGATGCAGAGAATTGTCGGCGGGTGTTTCCGATGCGCCGGCGGCGAAACCCTTGCGCATGGCCTGCCATGCTTGCGTATCTTCTGAGCGCGGTTGCGGTGCGCCGGCGGACGCAAACGCGCGCGCGAGTTCCGCCGTCAAGTCGCGCAATTGCGCGGCCCACGCGCTGCGGCCGCGTCCCGCAATGCGCTCCGTCAGACCCGAGTCGATGGTGCTGACGGCGCTCCCCGCGTCCAACCAATCGGCGTATTCAGCCTCGATGGTCTTCAGCGAGCCCGGCAGGCCGCCCGCAGCGGACGCGAACGAGACGTCCGCAACCGGCAGCAGCAGCGCGGCGCTGAGAATGGCCGCCGCCCGGGGAATCGGCCTCACGGCGCGAGGCGACCGTACTTTTTGAGCACCGCGCGCAGGGCGGAGTGCGGCAGAGCAATGACCTTGTGGTCGTCGACCCCGGTCATATCCCGCGCGGCGACCATGGCGTTGACGATGGCCTCCTCGGTTGCTTCGACGGTCGCGCGAAACACCGGGTCCAAGGAATCATTGGGCAGCATCTTCAGATCGACCACGTGCTCGGCTGCCGCAGCGCCCGGGTTGGCGGTGGAGAATGCGATGAAGATGTCGCCCGAACCGTTGCCCGAAATGCTGCCGTTGCGCCCCAGGCCCAGGGTGACCCGGCGCGCCATTCGTTTGAGCTGATGCGCGAGCAGTGGTGCGTCGGTCGCGACCACGACGATGATGGAGCCGCGCTCAGCGATGTCCGAGGGCATGAAGGCATAGGGCTCGGGCGCCGGGATTTCGCGCCCCACCGGAATGCCCGCGATCCGCAGATTGTCCCGGGTGCCGTAGTTGCATTGGACCAGCACGCCGACGGTGTATCCGCCGTCCTTCGCCCCGAGGCGGCGCGACGATGTGCCGATGCCGCCCTTGTACCCGTTGCAGATCATGCCGGTGCCGCCTCCGACGCTGCCTTCTTCGACTGCGCCTGTGCGGGCGCCGTCCAGGGCGTGCACGGCGTGCTCGGGCTTGACATGAAACCCGTTGATGTCGTTCAGCCAGCCATCCCAGGTTTCGGCGACCACCGGCAGCGACCAATAATATCCGGTCGCATCCGCGGCGGCGTGCGCCACGCGCCACTGAATCACCGCATCGCGCACCACGCCCACGCTGTGAGTGTTGGTGATCATCACCGGGCCTTCGAGAAATCCGGATTCTTCGACCCATGTGGTGCCGGTCATCTCGCCGTTGCCGTTTTGCGTGAACCAGGCGGCGAACACCGGATTGGAAAGCGAGTCGCGGCCGCGGGGCAGCACGGCCGTCACACCGGTGCGCACCGGACCATGGCCGACCTGCAATTTGCCTGCTCCGGATATCAAGGTGGTGTGGCCTACCGTGACGCCGGCCACGTCGGTGATGGCGTTGAACGGTCCGGGGATGCCGTCGAAGGGCACTCCCAAATCACGCGCGCGCGGCTTGTCGGCCGCAGCCGCGATGCCGTGAACTGCCGCCATTGATGCCAGGATCGTCAGTGCCAGGCGGCCCCAAGGTTTGAAGTCCATCCCGCGATGGTAAACTAACCTGATGGCCTTCAGACGGTTTCAAGTCGCAAAAGTGCTGCTGATCACGATGATCGGATTTCTCGGGGTTGCGGTGGGCGCGGCCGCGGAGGAAAAACGCCTCTTCATCTACAATTGGACCGATTTCATCGGTACCCGCACCATCGCCGATTTCGAAAAACAGAGCGGGATCAAAGTCACCTATGATGTCTACGACTCGGAGGAAAGCATGGACGCGCGGCTCCTGGCCGGCAGCTCCGGCTATGATGTGGTGATCGCGTCCACGGAATATTTCGGCCGTGAAATCAAGGCGGGAGTCTACGTTCCGCTGGACCGGAGCAGGTTGCCCAATTGGAAAAACCTGGATCCGCGCATTCTCGCGATTCAAACGATTCACGATCCCGGCAATGCTCACTCGGTGCCCTACATGCATGCCATCAACGGCTTTGCCTACAATGTCGACAAGATAAGAGCGCGCATGCCGAATGCACCGGTGGACAGTCTGGACATGATCTTCAAGCCGGAGGTCGTCTCGAAATTCGCCGATTGCGGCGTCACTTTTCTCGATTCCGCGGCGGATACCCTGATGCTCGCCCTGCAGTATCTGGGGCTGGATCCCAACACCACCAACCCTCAGGATTACAAGGCCGCGGAGCAGCTGCTGCTGAAGGTGCGTCCGTACATCCGCTCGTTCGATTCCTCGGAATACTTGAACGGCCTGGCGAACAGGGAGATTTGTATTGCCATGTCCTGGTCGAGCGACTATGCGCTGTCGCGCGCGCGTGCCCGGGCCGTGGGGGTCAACGTCAACCTGGCGTTCACGGTGCCGAAGGAGGGGGCCAATCAGAATTTTTCATCGATGCTCATTCCGGAGGGTGCGCCTCATCCGCAGGCTGCATATCAATTCATCAATTTCATGCTGCGCCCGGAGGTGATTGCGGAGGTCACCAACGAGATTTACTACGGCAACGACAATGTCGCCTCGCGCCCGCTGATAAGCCCGAGTATCATCAACGACCCGGCCCTGTATCCGACGCCCGAGATAGAATCGAGATTGTTCAGGTCCGCGGAAGCGTCCGCCGCTACTGAACGCATCCGCACCCGGACCTGGACTCGAGTGAAGACCGCCAAATGACCGACAAAAACCCCGATTCATCCACAGCGGAGCGCGTCGTGAGTTTCCACCGCATGGAGGACGGAACGCGCGAGGACTACGAACTGCTCGAGCGCTCCGAACTCGACTATGTGCGCGCGCTGCCTGATCACGTGCTGGCCGCGCTTAGGAAACTGGACCATTCGCTGCCTGGATACCCGGTGAGCCGT
>DATLVV010000424.1:0-8467 GCA_035577165.1 Steroidobacteraceae bacterium
CCACATCCAGAACGGCGAGAACAGAAAGCTCGACATGACCCGTTTCAATGACGCCTTCATGATGCACACGTCGACCTCGCCGCAGTACGCGATCATTGCTTCCTGCGACGTCGCGGCCGCGATGATGGAGCAGCCCGCGGGCCGTTCGTTGGTTCAAGAGATGATCGACGAGGCGCTTAGTTTCCGGCGCGCGATGACGGCTGTGAAGGCGCAGATCAAGTCCAACTGGTGGTTCGATGTGTGGCAGCCGGACGCGATCGCCAAAAATCCGACCGCCGACAAGGCGGCCTGGGTGCTGAAGCCCGGCGACAAATGGCACGGCTTCAAGGATTTGGCGGAAAACCACGCCTTGGTCGACCCCATCAAAGTCACCCTGCTGAGTCCCGGGCTCTCGCCGGACGGCACCATGCAGGCGCACGGCATTCCCGCCACTGTCGTGGTCAAGTTCCTGTCGTCGCGGCGGATAGAAATCGAAAAGACCGGCCTCTATTCCATTCTTGTGCTCTTTTCCATGGGCATCACCAAGGGAAGGTGGAACACGCTGGTCACTGAACTGTTGAACTTCAAGGAATTGTACGACGCCAATGCGCCGCTCAAACGGGCCCTGCCCGCGCTGGCCGAGGCCCACCCGGACGAGTACGGGAAAATGGGCCTGAAGGATCTGTGCGATCATGTGCACCGGGTGTACCGCGAGGATAAGCTGCCGAAGGCGCAGCAGGACATGTACACCGCGGTGCCCGAAATGGCGATGCGTCCCGCCGATGCCTACGACCGGTTCGTGCACGGACACGTCGAAAGCGTCCCGATCGACGAGCTGATGGGACGCGTGCTCGCGGTCATGATCGTGCCTTATCCCCCCGGCATTCCGGTGATCATGCCGGGTGAACGCCTGACGGCCGCGAGCAAGTCGATCCTGGACTACCTTCTGTACGCCCGCGAGTTCGACAAGAAATATCCGGGATTCGAGACCGACATCCACGGCCTGCGCTTCGAGCCCGCCGCGGGCGGCCGCCGCTATCTTGTGGACTGCATCAAGGAGTAGCCGCCCATGCTGAATCCAACCACAGGTCCATTGCGATCGCGCGTTCTGATAGTCGACGACGGCTTGGCGAAATTGGATACCGCGCTCGGCCGTGCCGCCGAAGGCCTTGCGCACGCGCTCGAGGCACGCAATGTCGATGTCGTCAGAGCCCTGTCGTTCGAGGATGGCCAGTCGGTCGTCGGCTTCGATGCATCGCTGCGGGCGGTGCTGCTGAATTGGAACCTGGGCGCCGACGGCGCGAGCACCCATGCCCATGCGACCGCGCTGCTGCACAAGATGAATGAACGCCTGGCAAACGTGCCGGTATTCCTGCTGGCAGACCGCGAACTCGCCAAGGGCAGCATCACGATCGAAGTGGCCGAGATGGTGGACGAGTTCGTGTGGCTGCTCGAGGATACGTCGGACTTCGTCGCGGGGCGCGTGATGGCGGCCATACGCCGCTACGAGGCGCAGATTCTGCCGCCCTATGCGCGGGCTCTGGCCAACTACGCGCAACTGCGGGAGCATTCATGGTCGGCACCCGGTCATCAAGGAGGGATCGCGTTCACGAAACTCCCGGCGGGGCGCGCGTTCTTCGACTTCATGGGCGAGAATGTGTTCCGCACGGACATGGGCATCGAGCGCGGCATGCTCGGCTCCTTGCTGGATCACACGGGGCCGGTTGCCGAAAGCGAGAAATACGCGGCGCGGGTATTCGGCGCGCACCGAAGTTATTCGGGCGTGGTCGGGACATCGGGATCGAACCGCAGCATCATGCAAGCCTGCATGAAGGAGGGCGACCTGGTCGTCCTCGACCGCAACTGTCACAAGTCGATCGAACAGGGCTTGATGCTCACCGGTGCTCTGCCGATCTACATGGTGCCGACGCGCAACCGCTACGGCATCATCGGTCCGATCGCGCCTTCCGAAATGGATCCGAAAACCATTCGCGCCAAGGCCAAGGCCGGATCTCTGACCAAGCAGGCGGCCGGCCAGAAGCCGGTGTACGCCGTGGTGACCAACAGCACGTATGACGGTCTTTGCTACAACGCAGTGCGCGCCCAGGCGCTGCTCGAGAAATCCAGCGACCGGATCCATTTCGACGAAGCCTGGTACGGCTACGCGCGCTTCAATCCGATGTACAAGGACCACCTCGCGATGCGCGGCGATCCGGCGGACCACACTGGGCCAACGGTGTTCGCGACTCATTCGACCCACAAGCTGCTCGCCGCCCTGTCGCAATCCTCCTACATCCATGTGCGCGACGGCAGGGGAGCGATCGACCATCATCGCTTCAACCAGGCGTACCAACTGCACACGACCACCTCGCCGCTGTACGCCATCGTCGCATCGAACGACATCGCCACGGCGATGATGGACGGCAATGGCGGCCGTTCGTTGACGCAAGAAGCCATTGAAGAGGCGGTGGATTTCCGCCAGGCCGTGGGCCGGATTCGCAATTCGTTTGCGAAGAAGAAGGATTGGTTCTTCAAGCCTTGGAACGTCGAGACCGTGAAGGGTACGGCCAGGGGCGGGAGGGTGCCTTTCGAAGACGCGCCGACGGAATTTCTCTGCAGCCACCAAGAACCCTGGGTATTGCATCCCGGCGACAGCTGGCATGGATTCCACGACATCGAGGATGACTGGTGCATGCTCGATCCCGTCAAGGTGAGCATCCTCGCCCCGGGTATGGGAGACGACGGCAAGCTGGAAAAGACCGGGGTGCCCGCCGCGCTGATCAACGCCCATTTCAACCGGTTCGGCATCGTCCCGACGCGGGTCACGGACTTTCAGATCATGTTTCTGTTCTCGATCGGTATCACCAAGGGCAAGTGGGGCACGCTGCTCACCAATCTGCTGGCTTTCAAGCGCGACTACGACTCGAATCGCCCGATTGTCGAGGCACTGCCGGAGATCGCCGCCCAGTACCCGGAGCGCTACGGCAAGATCGGCCTGCACGAATTGGGCGATGAATTGTTCGAATATCTACGTAAAGAACGCCCGGGCGACATGCTGAACGCCGCGTATGAGAGTTTGCCGAAGGCGGACATGACGCCGCGCGCAGCCTATGAACATCTGGTTTCGGGCGACGTCGAGAACGTGCCGGTTGAAAAGCTCGCCAGGCGCACGGCGGCAAACGCCATCATGCCCTATCCGCCTGGAATTCCGATGCTGATGTCGGGCGAAAACTTCGGCGGCGCGGATTCGCCGCAGATTGGATACCTGAAGGGAATGCAGAGTCGTGAGCGTCAATTTCCCGGTTTCGCGGGGGTGATCGAGGGCGCGGAAATGCACGATGGGACCTACCATGTCCTGTGCGTGAAGAAGTAGCGGTCTGGGCTGAAACGGAGAAGACGATATGGAAACCCCGAAAAAGATGAGCCTGATGCAACTGACCGTCCTGGTCGCCGTCAACATGATGGGCTCCGGGATCATCATGCTGCCGACGAACATGGCCCAGGTCGGCGCCATATCGCTGCTGTCCTGGGGCGTCACCGCGGTGGGCTCGATGGCGATCGCGTACGCCTTCGCGCAGTGCGGACTGTTCAACAGCCGGCCCGGCGGCATGTCGGCCTACGCCGAGGATGCCTACGGCAAGCCGGGTTACTTCATGGTGTTCCTGCTCTATTTCTTTTCGCTCGCCATCGGCAACGTCGCCATCGCGATTTCCGCCGTGGGCTATCTGGCGACGTTCATGCCCGGCCTGTCGGCAACGCCGATCGCGACCTGCATCAGCGTGATCGGTCTGCTCTGGCTCACCACAGTATGCAATTTCGGCGGTCCTGCGGTCACCGGTAAGATCGGTTCGGTGACTGTGTGGGGTGTCATCATTCCAGTGGCGGGACTCTCGCTCCTCGGCTGGTTCTGGTTCAAGAGCGATGTGTTCGCAGCCGCATGGAACCCGCAAAACCTGAGCATCGGCGCCGGAGTCGGATCGAGCATTTCTCTCACGCTGTGGGCCTTCCTCGGCATGGAGTCCGCGGCCCAGAATTCCAACGCGGTGGAGAACCCCAAGAAGAATGTGCCGCTGGCGTGTCTGTTCGGCACTTTGGGCGCGGCGGTCGTATACATCCTGTCAACGACGGTGATCCAGGGCATCGTGCCGAATCCGGAGCTGGCCAAGTCCACGGGCCCGTTCGGCCTGGCCTATGCCCACATGTTCAATCCCACCATCGGTTCGATTGTGATGGGGCTGGCCATATTGGCGTGTCTTGGTTCGCTGCTGGGGTGGCAATTCACCATTACGCAAACCGCCAAGGCCGCGGCGGACGATCGCCTGTTCCCCACGTTCTTCTCCAAGATAAACAAGCTGGGGGCCCCGGTGACCGGCATGATCGTCATGGGCTTCGTGCAATCGGCTTTGGCCCTGTCGACCATCTCACCGTCGCTGAGCGAGCAATTCAGCGCCCTGGTCAATCTCGCCGTCGTCACGAACGTCGTGCCGTATATTATTTCCTTGTCGGCGCTGATCGTGATGATGAAAAAGGCGGGAGTTGCCGACTCGCTATACAAACGCAACGTAGTTCTGTCGGTGTTCGCGACGCTGTATTCCACCTACGCGATCTACGCGTCGGGGAAGGATGCGGTGCTTGGCGGGATGATCATCGTGGCGATCACCTACATCATTTATGGATTCCTGGCGCCGCGCTTCACCGCGGCACAGCCGGCCGCAGTCGCAACTGCGCGCGCCGCCTGACGTTGTACGGATCGACGGATTAAGGAGAGAACATGGAACTCATGCACCCCACCCCCTCACTCGGCCTGTACTTAAGTCTCCGGAAGGCCGCGCGCTTTGTGCTCGCCTTGCTCGTGCCCTTGATGGTTCTGCTTGCCGCAGCGCCGCCGGCAGCGGCAGGAACGCTGGATCGGATCAAGGAATCCGGCAAGGTCAATCTTGGCTACGGTGAAAGCCGCCCATTCTCCTACAAGGACGATTCCGGTAAACCGGCGGGTTTCGGCGTCGCGTTGTGCGGCAAGGTTGCCGATGCGCTGAAGACTCAACTGGGCTTGTCCTCGTTGAGCGTCAATTACGTGCCGATAACGGACAAGAATGAAGGCCTGCAGGCCGTCGCCGATGGCAAGATCGACATTCTATGCGATGCGACCGTGCCCACGTTGACGGCGCGCAAGCAGGTGTCGTTTTCGATACCGGTCTTCGCCGGCGGGGTCGGCGCGGTGGTGCGCGCGGACGCCTCGACCCGCCTGAAAGACGTGCTATCCGGGCGTGTCCCGCCGACCAGCGCGAATTGGCGGGGAAATGCCGACGTGCTGCTGCGGGAGAGCACCTTGGCGGCGGTTCCCGGATCGAGGGCCGAGCAGGCCCTTCAGGCACGCGCAAAAGAGTTGAAATTGATTCCCAAAATCATTCCCGTCAACGACGTCCCGACCGGCCTGTCGAGGGTTCTTGACGGACGCGCAAACGCCTTCTACGCCGAACGAACGCAACTCCTCGATTTCGTGAATCGCAGCGGCTCCCGCGACTTACAAGTGCTCGACCGCTACTTCACGCACGAGACGCTCGCTCTGGCGGTGGCGCGCGACGATACGGACTTCAGGCTCGCCGTGGACACGGCGTTGAGCCAGCTGTTCCGCTCGGGGGGAGTCAGCGAGGTCTACGCGCAATCCTTCGGACCGATTAGTGCATCCGCGGTGACCTTCTTCGATCTCGCGGCATTGGAGGAGTGAACCCATGGCGGCGCGGCCGGTTCGGCGCCGCCATTTCCATGGCACGTAGCTTACTTCACGTTTCTGAGGTAGTGTCCGCGCTGATGCAAACAGCGATTGCGAGGGAAGTTCGTGCCGCCGGCAGACTCGGGCGATATTAAGCTCGATCGTCGGGCGATTCTTGGTTTGGCAACGGGCGCGGTCGCGAGCGCTGCAGCCCCCTCGTTCGTCACGGCCGCCGCCGCGAGCCGGCCGTCCAACATCGTCATGCTGGATGCGGCGACCCTGTCCGATGCCATTCGACGCCGGCAGGTCTCTTGCGTCGAAGTCATGACGGCGTATCTCGATCACATCGAGAAGCTGAATCCGAAGGTCAACGCGATTGTCGCCATGCAGGACCGGACAGGTTTGCTCGCTCAATCCGAACAACGCGACCGGCAGATACAGCGCGGCGAGGTGATGGGTCCTTTGCATGGCTTTCCCCTGGCGGTAAAGGACTTGATGCCGGTCAAAGGCATCCGCATGACCATGGGTTCGCCCATCCTCAAGGATTTCGTCCCAGATGCGGATGGCATCATGGTGGAACGGCTGCGCAGGGCCGGCGGCATCTTCATCGGCAAGACGAATACCCCGGAATTCGGACTTGGCTCGCATACCTACAATCCGGTCTACGGCGCCACGCGCAACGCCTACGATCAATCTCGCTCGGCCGGCGGCAGCAGTGGCGGTGCGGCGGTGTCACTTGCGCTGCGCATGTTGCCGGTCGCGGATGGCAGCGACTACGGCGGAAGCCTCCGCAACCCCGCGGGTTGGAACAACGTATTTGGTTTTCGCACCAGTTTGGGACTGGTTCCGACCGCGGCGCCGGATGGATGGTTGCCGTCGATGAGCGTGGTGGGCCCGATGGCGCGCACCGTCCCTGATCTGGCGATGCTGCTGTCGATTCAGGCAGGTTACGACGCTCGGATGCCGCTCTCCCTGCCCGGCGATGGCAGCGTGTTTCAGCGGCGCCTGGATGGCGATCTCAAGGGAAAGCGAATTGCGTGGTCGGGCGACTTTGGCGGCTATCTTCCCTTTGAGCCGGGCGTGCTGGACACGTGCAAAAGCGCCCTGAAGGTCTTCGAGTCCATGGGCTGCCACGTCGAGGAAGCCCAGCCGGATTATTCGATCGACGCCGTCTGGCGGGCATGGCTGAAGCTGCGCGCATGGCAATCGGGCGGAAGCCTTCTGGCCTACTACAACAATCCCTCACAGCGCGCGCTGCTGAAGCCCGAAGCGGTGTTCGAAGTCGAGAGCGGACTGAAGCTCTCGGCCATGGATGTTTCCGCAGCGTCGGTCGTGCGAACCGAATGGTCGCAGGCGGTGCGGCAATTCTTTCAGAAGTACGATTACTTCGTCGTTCCTACCGCGCAACTATTTCCGTTCGACGTCAATCTGCATTGGCCCCAGCAGGTCGCGGGCCGAAAAATGCAGACCTACCACGAATGGATGAAGTGCGTGCTGCCCATCACCATGAGCGGTTGCCCGGCGCTTGCGGCGCCCGCCGGATTCAGCGCGCAGGGATTGCCGATCGGTATTCAAATCGTCGGACCGATTCACGCCGAATGGGCCTGTCTGCAATTGGCCTACGCCTATGACACGGCTACCAGTTGGTCGACCAAGCGTCTGCCGGCGTTGCTCGGCTGACCCGGCCAGCGGGTACTCAGACCGGGACCTATGGATGAGGTTGTGAATGATCACGCTGCTTTGTTCTGCATACCTCAGGTGAATCCGAGCTTTTGCAGACGCTGCAGGCGGCCAGCGACAAAATCAAAATAAGGCTTATGAGCTTCTTCATTGCGTCTTCCTGGCGCTGCATAATGAGGGTGCTTGGTTCGGCAAGATCAGGAGATGCAGCATGATCAAAGTCAGTGTGATGTACCCCAACAAGCCGGGTGCCCGATTCAACCACGAGTATTACCGCGACAAACACATGCCTCTCGTCAAGAGCAAGATGGGCGCGAACTGCAAGTATTACACGGTTGACAAGGGTCTCGCGGGTGGTTCGCCGGGCGCGCCTGCGACCTACGTCGGCATGTGCCACATCTTCTGCGATTCGGTCGAGGCCTTCCAGGCGGGTTTTGGTCCACACGCCAACGAGATCCTGGGCGACATTCCCAACTACACCGACTTGAGTCCGGTGATACAAATCAGCGAAGTCGTCGTCGGGCATTAGCGGGTCGCGCCGGCGCGCAGATGCGCGAGCAGCAGTTCATTGACCGCGGCTGCAGCCTCCATGTTGGCCATATGGCCGGCGCCGGCGATGGTGTGCAAGGTCGCGCCGGGAATCTCCGCGGCGAGACGCTGCGCGATGTCTTTGAAGTCCGGCAAGTCGAGTTCGCCGAGCAGCACCAGCGTCGGGCACCTCAGGGTCGCGAGCCCTTTGATCGCCGGTGAGGCAGAGCGGCGCACCGGATCCCTATTCCACCAGTGCCACGCCGAGTAATCGTGAACCATCGCCGCAAGCACGGCGGCGAGCTGCGGATCGCGCCGCGCCGGTGCGAATAATTCATGCGTTAGCCACAGCTGCTTCGCGGCCTCGAGGTTGCCCTGCTTGGCTGCCGCCTCGATGACGCCCATGGTTTGATTCCATGCGCCGCTCCAGGAATGTCCCTCCAGCGCCGAGTCGATCAGGGTCAGCGATTTGACTGCCTTGGGCTGGTCGAGCGCAAACCGCAATGCCATGCGCCCACCCATCGACAAGCCGATGACATGCGCCGGCCGTGCCCCGAGATGATCAAG
>DATLVV010000425.1:0-2301 GCA_035577165.1 Steroidobacteraceae bacterium
AGCGGAGCCGAAAGCATGCAGTCCATCGTCCGCACCGATGCAAGGGCCCGCTGCAGCGCCGAAGACTTGCACGGCTCCACGGTCACCACAAACGGGAGCGCGTGCTGCGGATACCCAGCTTTCTGCACAATTGCGCGAATGTTGATGCGCTCGTTCGCCAGTGCGCCCGTGATTTCATGAACGATGCCGGGTCGATCCATCACCAGAAATCGGATGTAGTGGGGCACTTCGAATTCCGCTTCAACTTTGGCCTTGGCCGAAGGAATCTCAACGCGCCGCGAACCGTGGGCCAGCGTCAGCAGATCGCTCACCACGGCAACGGCAGTCGGATGTCCGCCTGCGCCATGACCGGAGAAGACCACGTCGCCACCGTAGTGGCCGCTGAGAATCACCATGTTTTCCGTGCCGCGGGACCAAGCAATCGGCGAGCGCTGATCCACCAGCATCGGACCCACCGTCGCGGCAACGGTGCCACTGGTCTTTTGTGCGCGCGCAACCTGGCGGATGGTGCAGCCGAGATCGCGGGCGTAACTGAAATCGACGGCCGTGACCGCCGTGATGGGGCGCGGCACGATCTCTTCGGGATCCACCTCAACGCGCAGAGCCAGGCGCATCAGAATCGCCAGCTTGGCGCGCGCGTCAAATCCGCAAACATCCTCGCTGGGGTCGGCCTCTGCATATCCATTGGCCTGCGCCGTGGCCAGTACGGCAGCATATTCGGCGCCCGCTTCCATGCTGCTGAGAATGAAGTTGCAGGTGCCGTTGAGGATGCCTTCGATGCGTTCGATGCGGTCGCCGGCCAGCCCCTGCTCAATGCCGGGAATCACGGGAATCCCGCCAGCAACTGCCGCGCCATACTTCAGGTGACCTCCGCGCTTCGCGGCCAGGCGCTCGAGTTCGGCTCCGTGAAATGCGATCAACTTCTTGTTTGCGGTGACTACGCTCTTGCCGGCTTCAAGGGCGCGCCGCACAAAGCCGCCTGCCGGATCGAGGCCGCCCATGAGTTCCACCACGACATCGGCTTCGGACGCCAGTACCGCATCGGCGTCTTCGCTCCACATCACGCACTCGCCGGCCCAGTCCGCGCGCTTGCGGGCAACATTGCGATTGAAGACATGACTCAGGCGCAGGCCTTCAGGTTTCGATTCCGCCAGGATGCGCGCAACCGAGCTGCCCACGGTGCCGAATCCGAAGATGGCGACACGCAGCGGATGCAATGCGCGCGAGTCGGGATTCGAACCTGGAGCGGGGCTTGGCTGTACCGTTGGGTGAGACAAGACAATTCCTCCGGCATGACGCAAAAAGAAAGCTGCGATGCCCCGATGATACCTGAGCCGGGACGATCTACGGCCGATCCGTTTTGTAACCAAACTGCTGCGCAACGCCTCTGGTCTTGTAGGATCGTAAATTGATGCGGCGGCTCGTCTCCATCGCGCTCCTGTTGCTCTGCTGGCTTGGCCCGGCATGCGCCCTGCTGCCTGGCAGCGATGAGTCGCAATTGCCCGCATGCTGCCGGCGACACGGCGCGCACCACTGCACCATGGCGACGGAGAGCGCACCGAGCCCGGGCCCAAGCGTGAGAGCACCGGCGCACTGCCCCCTCTATCACCACTCTTCACCGGCCAGAACAGGCGCCTTCGCACTCGCCGCCCCACCCCATTTCGCACACATGCTCCAGAGCAGAATGCCGGTCGCGGCCACGCGGCGTGCCGTTCTGCATCATGCCCGAACGAGCGCCGATCGCGGACCTCCACCCGTCCTCTAAAACGCCTTCACACAATCTGATTAACTCTTCCTCTCCGCGTGCAGCCGTGTGCTGACGCGTGCTTGTGTATCCAGAAGGTCGTCCTGCTCATGCGTCTTCCCCTCGGTGTTCTCTGTTTGTTGCTGCTGGCTCTGGCTTCGCCGGTGCGCGCAAGCGTCTTTGCCGACGTGCGCGGCGTCGTCCATGATCCGCAGCATCGCCCCGTTTCCGGCGCAAATGTCAACCTGCAAGCCGACAACTCGTCCTTCAACTTGCGCGCTGCAACCAACTCCAATGGCGAGTTCGCCTTCACTGAGGTCCCGCTCGGCAGCTACCGGATTAGCATCCAGGCGCCGGGCTTCGCGGCCGCAGTGCAATCCATCGTCGTCGCCTCGGGCACACATGCCGTACTTCACATTCCGTTGGAACTGGCCGCCTCCACCCAAACCGTAACGGTCCACGCCGACGGAGCTTCGGCGGCTCTCGATACCGCCACTCCGACCACGCTCATCACCCACGATGAAATTGAAGACACGCCGGGAGCGAGCCGCACATTG
>DATLVV010000426.1:0-6978 GCA_035577165.1 Steroidobacteraceae bacterium
AGCCGGCACAGTACGGATGCCGCGACCCCGTTGCCCGCGGGAACCGAATCGTCGCTGAATGATTTGCTGCGATGGATGAGTTGTTCGTGATCCGCGGCGGTGAAGTAGAAACCGCCTGCGTCGGCATCCTCGAACTGCGACAGCAGCACATCGGTCAACTGCCGCGTGAATTCCAAGTCGCTGCTGCGCCAACGGGTCTGCAGCAGCTCGAGCAGGGCATCGGCCAGGAACGCGTAGTCATCGAGGTAGGCCGGCAAATGCGCCCGGCCGTCCTTGGCGGTCGCCAGCAAGCGGCCGTCCCGCCACAGAGTGTGACGGATGAAGTCGACTGCCGAGGCGGCGGCGTCTGCCAACTCGGGTCGGTGCAGCACCCGCGCCGCGATCGCCAGACCCTTGATCATGAGCGCATTCCATGCAGTGAGGATTTTCTCATCGCGCGCCGGCCACACGCGCGAGTCGCGAACTTTCAGCATCTTGGCTCGCCCCGCTTCGATCAGGGCGGCGACGGCCTGCGCCGATTTGCCGAGCGCTGCCGCAACGGCGTCGATGGATTCAAAAATGTGGAGATGCCACTCACTCTCGAAGTTGGCGTCCCGGTTGAGGCCAAAGCGGCGCGCCATCGCCGCATATTCCTCCGCCGTCAGCAGTGCCTGGACCTCGGTGCGGCTCCATACGTAGAACCTGCCTTCATGGCCTTCAGAATCCGCATCCAGGCTGGAATAAAAGCCGCCATGGCCATGCGCCGAGCGCATATCCCGAAGCACCCAATCGGCAGTTTCAGCGGCGATGCGCCCGAACAGCACTTCGCCCGTGGCCAGCGCCGCGCGCGCATATTCGCTCAGCAATTGGCCATTGTCATAGAGCATTTTTTCGAAATGCGGAATCATCCATTGGCCGTCGACGGAATATCGGGAGAACCCTCCGCCCAGCTGATCGTAGATGCCGCCCTCGGCCATGCGCGTCAGGGTCAGGCTCGCCATATACAAGGCTTTGAGGTCCGGGCTGGCGTCGGCCGAGGTGCCATGCCAATGACGCAGGCAGCGTTCGATACTGCCCGGATGCGGAAATTTGGGCGCCTGACTGAAGCCGCCGAAATTTGCGTCGAAGGAGCGTGCGAGATCGGCGCGTACCTGATGCAGCGGCGATGCATCCAGCGTGACGCCGGCGGCCGCCGGCGCCGGGGCGAGCCGTGCGAACGCGAGATTCAGCTGCTCGCTCTGCTGGGCGAGCTCCGCTCCGTGGCCGCGATAGTATTCAGCCACCCGACGCAGCAGATCGCTGAAGGCCGGCATTCCGTAGCGCGGCTCCTTCGGAAAATAGGTGCCGCCGAAAAAAGGAGTCTGGAGCGGCGTCAGGAACATGGTCAGCGGCCAGCCGCCATGGCCATGAGTGATCATTTGCTGCGCCACCTGGTAAATCTTGTCCAGGTCCGGCCGCTCTTCGCGGTCTACTTTGATGTTGATGAACAATTGATTCATCAATGCGGCGGTGGCCTGATCCTCGAATGATTCGTGCGCCATCACGTGGCACCAGTGACAGGCCGAATAGCCGATGGATAGTAGAATGGGCTTGTCGTCGCGCCGGGCAGCCGCCAGAGCCTGCTCGCCCCAGGGATACCAGTCCACGGGATTGTCGGCATGCTGCAATAAGTACGGACTGGTCTCTGCGGCAAGGCGATTGCGCTGCATGGGACTGCTCCGCGTCGGTTAGAATGCCGGCCAATATAACTGAAGTACTTTCCATGTCCGACCCCAAGTCTGCGGCAGAGTTGCCCGTGCTGCGCCTGAAACGCAATGAAGATCGCCGCCTGCATGCCGGTCATTTGTGGATCTTCAGCAACGAGGTCGACACCCAGCAGACCCCCTTACCCAAATTCCAGCCGGGCGAACTAGTGCGCGTATTGGCGCACAACGACCGGGCCCTGGGGCTCGCCTACGTCAACCCGAAATCCCTCATCAGCGCACGCATGCTCGGGACATGGCAGATACCCGATGCAGCGTGGCTGGCGCGGCGGATCAGGACGGCGCTGAGCCTGCGCGAGCGCCTGTACCCGAAGCCCTACTATCGCCTGGTGTACGGCGAGTCGGACGGCTTGCCGGGATTGGTGGTCGATCGCTACGGCACCGCCTGCGTGGTGCAGATCGGGACGGCCGGCATGGAAGTGCTCAAACAGGAGATTGTCGGGGCCCTGGAGCAGGTTCTGCACTGCGAGTCGGTGCTGTTCAAGAACGACGGCGCCCTGCGCGAGATGGAGGGCCTGCCAAGCTACGTCGAGGCCGCGAAGGGCCGGTTCGATGAGTGCGCAGTGGTGATCGAGGACGGCCTCGAGTTCCAGGCGCCCTTGGCCGAGGGGCAGAAGACCGGTTGGTTTTTCGACCAGGCGGCCAACCGGCGCGCGTTGCAGAAGTACGTTCGCAAGGGAGCGCGGGTGTTGGACATGTTCAGCTATGTCGGCGCCTGGGGCGTGCGCGCGGCGCGCGGCGGCGCTCGCGAAGTCTTGTGCGTCGACAGTTCCGCCGCCGCGCTCGAGCTGGCGGCAAAAAATGCGGAGCGCAACGGCGTCAAACTGGCGACGGTAAAGGGCGATGCCTTCGACGTGCTGCAGGATCTGGCAAAGAAAGGTTCCCGATTCGACGTGGTCATCATCGATCCGCCCGCGTTTGCGAAGCGCAGGAAGGAACTGCCCAAGGCGCTCGCGGCGTACAAGCGCTTGAACCAGCTGGCGCTGCGAGTAACGGCCGACGACGGGATTCTGGTCTCCTGTTCTTGTTCGCAGCATGTGAGCGCCGAAGAATTGCAGGACGCCATTGCCAAGGCGGCGAGGGCTGCGGAGAAGCAGCTGCAGATCTTGGAGCTGGGCGGCCAGGCTCCCGACCATCCGGTGCATCCGGCCATCCCCGAGACCCGGTATCTGAAATCCTATTTCTGCCGGGTCAATGACAGTTTAAAGTAGCGTGCATGTTGACCTATCCGCACATCAATCCCATTGCCGTTTCGATCGGACCGATCTTCGGCATTGGGCCGCTGCGCGTCCATTGGTACGGCATCATGTACCTCATCGGATTCGTCGCCGCCTGGTGGCTCGCGCGATACCGCTCACGGCAGCCCGGATCGACGTGGAGCGCTCTCGACATCGACGATCTGATCTTCTATTCCGCGATCGGCGTCATTGTCGGCGGCCGGCTCGGGTGGTGCCTGTTCTACGGCCGCGACGTGATTGCCGAGAACTGGCTCAATGTCTTCCACATTTGGGACGGCGGCATGTCGTTTCACGGCGGGATGACCGGCGTGGTGGTCGCGGGCTGCGTCTTCGCCAGAGTCAAGCACAAGCTCATTGCCGACGTCTGCGACTTCCTCGCGCCCCTGCCGGGCATCGGTCTGCTGGCCGGCCGTCTCGGCAACTTCATCAACGGCGAGCTCTGGGGAAAGCCCACTGATCTGCCCTGGGGATTCGGCGTGCCGGATGCGGCAGGCCGGATCATCGCGCGGCATCCCTCGCAGCTCTACGAGGCTTGCCTCGAAGGACTGGTGTTGTTCACGCTGCTGTGGTGGTTCACCTCAAAACCGCGGCCGCGGCTGGCGCCGACCGGTTTGTTCCTGCTGCTGTATGGATGCGCCCGGTTTGCGGTCGAGTGGGTGCGTCTGCCCGACGCCAACATCGGCTACCTGATCGGCAATTGGCTCACCATGGGCATGCTCTTGACCGTGCCGATGATCGTCGTCGGCGCCGGCCTGATGCTCTATGCCTATCGGCGCAATGCCGTCAGCGGCAATTTGACTGCAGTGAAGGTGTGATGCGGCAGTATCTGGATTTTTTGCGCCACATCAGGCAGCACGGTGCGCGCAAGGACGATCGCACCGGCACCGGCACGTTGAGCGTGTTCGGTTATCAAATGCGCTTCGATCTTGCCGCGGGATTTCCCCTGGTGACCACCAAGAAGCTGCATTTACCTTCCATCATCCATGAGCTTTTGTGGTTCTTGAGCGGCGCCACCAACGTCCGGTACCTGCGCGAGCACGGCGTCAGCATCTGGGACGAATGGGCCGACCAGGACGGGAATTTGGGCCCGGTGTACGGCAAGCAGTGGCGCAGTTGGGCAACCGCCGACGGCCGCTCCATCGATCAGCTGGCGCGCGTGGTGGAGCAGTTGAAGAGCAATCCGGATTCGAGGCGCATTCTGGTGAGCGCCTGGAATGTCGGGGAATTGGACCAGATGGCGCTGTTGCCCTGCCACGCGCTGTTCCAGTTCTACGTCGCGGAGCGCCGCTTGTCGTGCCAGCTGTACCAGCGCAGTGCCGACGCACTGCTTGGCGTGCCGTTCAATATTGCGTCCTACGCCTTGCTGACGCACATGCTGGCGCAGCAGTGCAAGCTCGAGATCGGCGACTTCGTCTGGACCGGCGGCGACTGCCATTTGTACCTCAATCACCTGCAGCAAGCCGACCTGCAATTGAGCCGCGAGCCGTTTCCGCTGCCGCGCCTGCTGCTTCGACGAACGCCGCCCAGCTTGTTCGAATACACCTACGAGGATTTCGAAATCCTCGACTATCAATCTCACCCAGCAATCAAAGCCCCCATCGCCGTATGAAAAACCCACCCGCCCGCCGCCGTGCTCCCTTGTTCGAAGTACGGCATTCCCCCATCCATGGCCACGGCGTGTTCGCCGTGCGGCGCATCCGCAAGGGCACGGCCGTCATCGAGTACCTCGGCAACCGCGTGACGCACGCCCAGGCGGACGAGCGCTACCGGGACAAGAGCCCGGATGACAACCATACGTTTTTATTCACGGTCGATGCGAGGACGGTGATCGATGCCGGCATCGATGGGAACGAGGCGCGTTTTATCAATCATGCGTGCGAGCCGAACTGCGAAAGCACCATCGAGAACAGACGCGTGTTCATTCGCGCCATCCGCACCATACAGCCCGGCGAGGAACTCTCCTACGACTATCAGATCCAGCGCGACAGCGACGATGCCCCGAACGTAGACGAAGTCTATGCATGCCGCTGCGGAGCCAAGCAATGCCGCGGCAGCATGCTGGTGGCGCCGCCGCGAAAACGGCGCAAGCCTGCGCATCGTGCGCCGGGCCGCGCCGCGACCCAGCCGCGCGCGGCACGCAAACAGGGTGCAACCCGCCATCAAGACGCGTCACGCAACAGGACTGCCCGGCGCGGCGGCCTCTCCGAACGGCGGCAACGGCGCGGGCGCTGACCCAAGGCGCCGGCGCTTTCATGAGCATTGGCGCGGCTCTCGGCCTCGACGGCATCTCGGTCCGAGATGGGTTCCTCGCGCCACCGCAGGTGCGGGCGCTGCTCGAGTGCGCGGAAACACGCCGCGGACGCGGCGATTTTCGCGCGGCGCGGATCGGCAGCGACCGCAACACGCAGCGCCATGAAGAGATTCGCGGTGATTTCACCTGTTGGATGGAATTGCCGCTGTGGCCGGCGGAGCAGGCTTTGATGGACGAACTCGAACGTCTGCGTCTAGACTTGAATCGCGAGGCCATGCTCGGCTTGTTCGAGCTGGAATTGCATTACGCGTGGTATCCGCCCGGGGCTGGGTATTCACGCCACGTCGATCAACCGCAGGGGCGTGCGCAACGGAAGGTGTCTATGGTGCTGTACCTCAATGAAGGCTGGGCTCCGGGGGCGGGCGGCGAGCTGCGGATCTTCGGCACGGCCGGCGGCGCGCGGGATATCGAGCCGCTCGCCGGCCGCATGGTGTGTTTTCTGAGCGCCGGCCGCGAGCACGCGGTACTGCCGACGCAGCGTGACCGCTTGAGCGTCAGCGGCTGGTTCCGCAGCCGAGAATGAAACTACTGCGCTACGGTGAGCCGGGGGCCGAAAAGCCCGGCATGCTCGACGGCGAAGGCAATATTCGCGACCTGAGCGGTGCGGTCGGGGATATTGACGGGCGCTCCCTGGCTCCGGCTGCGCTCGCGGGCTTGCGCCGCCTGGATGCGGCGCGGCTGCCCTTGGTGGCGGGCGCTCCGCGTCTCGGCCCCTGCGTCGCGCGCCCCGGCAAGTTCATCGGCATTGGACTCAATTACGCCGACCATGCGGCGGAGACGAATTCGCCGATTCCCCAGGAACCCGTCATTTTCATGAAGGCCACCAGTGCATTGTCGGGTCCCAACGATCCCATCGTGCAGCCGCGGGACTCGACCAAACTTGATTGGGAAGTCGAACTTGCGTTTGTCATCGGAACCGAGTGCCGCTACGTCGATGAAACTGAAGGCGCCGCGGCCATCGCCGGCTATTTCATTTGTAACGATGTTTCAGAGCGCGCCTTTCAAATAGAGCGCGGCGGGCAGTGGGACAAGGGCAAGGGCTGCGATAGCTTTGGGCCCATCGGTCCGTGGCTGGTCACGGCCGATGAGGTTGCGGATACCGGTAACCTGCATATGTGGTTGGAGGTGAATGGACATCGCTACCAGAACGGCTCAACCAGAACCATGTTGTTCAAGCCCGCATTTCTGGTGTCCTACCTGAGCGCATTCATGAGTCTGCAAGCGGGCGACATCGTTACGACCGGCACGCCTCCCGGCGTGGGCCTCGGTCAGAAGCCGCCAAAATATTTGCAGACCGGGGATCGCGTGCGTCTTGGAATCGACAAACTCGGCCAACAGCAACAACTCGTCGTGGGCTACAGCGCCGATCCGCGCAGCCGCTGAATCGCAACGGCGTTGAACATAAGTTGAGACCGGGCGTGAATCATTTCGCCTCGCGATTTCAACCGGGCGCCTGAATTAAAAGCATTATGTTCACAGCGCCGCGCGCGGCGCATTGCGTGACGCAGTTAACGCCGCGACTGCGACTACGGGCTTAACTTCGTGGCCCTACCTCCGCTGCCACGAGAGATATGTGCTAGGTCCCCGTTCATTGCCGCTCGGTGTTTGCGTGCTGCTGCTGATGAGCGCCTGCGGTTCCAGTTCCGTCGGCACCAGCAGCGGCAACGCAGTCGTCAGTGGCGGCACC
>DATLVV010000427.1:0-3728 GCA_035577165.1 Steroidobacteraceae bacterium
CCAATTCGACGGGTGTGGTGCCGTCGACCGCGGATACGGAGACCACGCGTGCGCGCTTCCCGACCCCGAGATCAGTAAGCTGGATGTCGGTCGATTCCGCGGGCGCGGTGCCGGTTGAGGTCGTCGTCAACATGAATGCAATTCTACATGAGAATCGTTCCCATTACTATTGAGGAGCGTTTTGCTGCTGTGCAAAAGCCGAGCGCCGCCGCCGTTCCTGCTAATCTTGGGGTCCCTTAAGGCTCGGAGGCATTGAAATGCCTACGCTTTTCGAGAAAATCATTGGCGGCGAGTTGCCGGCCACCGTGCTCTATCGCGACTCCCGCGTCATCGCCTTCTTGGATATCAGGCCTGCCGCCCCGGTGCATATACTCATCGTCCCGAACAAACCCATTCCCACCGCCGACGATATTGCCGACGAGGACGAATCCTTGATTGGGCACATGGTCATCGTGGCGCGCGACCTTGCGCGCAGCCAGGGTATTGCGAAGAGCGGTTATCGGTTGATCGTCAACTGCAATTCGGACGGCGGTCAGGAGGTATATCACCTGCATGTCCACCTGCTCGGCGGGAGGCCGCTCGGACCCTTGGTTTCGCGACCACATAACTAAGAAAAGAGGATAAGCGATGAAGAAGAAAAAGGGCGCGCCGGTCAAAGCACGCGCCACGCCGCGGCGATCGGCGGCCCCCAAGAGCACCAGGTCCACGACGCGGCCGGCCAAATCACGCCAAGCGTCCCCGCAACACCTGCGCGACGGCGTACGCCGCGATCTGTATCCGGCGATCGAACCTTTCCGGCACGGCTTTCTGCGTGTCTCGGACGTGCATGAGATTTATTACGAAGAGTGCGGCAATCCGGCGGGCAAGCCGGCCGTGTTTCTGCACGGCGGCCCCGGCGCGGGCTCCGACAAACGCGCCCGGCAATTTTTCGACCCGCAGCACTATCGCATCGTGGTATTCGATCAACGGGGCTGCGGACGCAGCCGCCCGAGCGCAAGTCTGATCGAGAACACCACCTGGCACTTGGTCGCCGACATCGAGCGCCTGCGCAAGCATCTGGGGATCGAACGCTGGCTGGTATTCGGCGGCTCCTGGGGCAGCACTCTGGCGCTGGCCTATGCGGAGGCAAATCCTGAGCGCGTCAGTGAACTCGTGCTGCGCGGAATTTTTCTGCTGCGCTACGCCGAGATCCGCTGGTTTTACCAGCACGGAGCGTCGCAGATTTTTCCCGATGCCTGGGAAGCGTATCGCGATGCCATCCCGCCGGACGAGCGCGATGATTTCGTGGGCGCCTACCATAAGCGCCTGGTGGGCAGCGATCAACGCGTGGCATTGGCGGCAGCGCGCGCATGGTCCGTTTGGGAGGCCTCCGCGAGTTTCTTGCGCAGCAACAGCGAGAACGTCAAGAAATGGGCCGAGGATCAGTTCGCGCTGTCGGTGGCGCGAATCGAGTGCCACTACTTCGTGAATCGCGGCTTCCTGCGCAGCGAAAGCCAGCTGCTGGATGATGTGCCGAAGATACGGCACATACCGACCACCATCGTTCAGGGTCGCTACGACATCGTCTGTCCGGCAACCAGCGCCTGGGACCTGCATCGCGCGTGGCCCGAGGCGGACATGCGCATCGTACCGGACGCCGGGCACTCCGCATTCGAGGCCGGCAATTCACACGAGCTCGTGCTCGCGACCGATCGGTATCGGAGCCGCTGAGGGAAGACCAAGAAAACATGCGTTCCATTCGCTCGGCCGCGCTGGCCTCGGCACTCCTGATGTTCCTGTCGTTCGCGGCGCACGCAGCCTCCACGAAGCTGCTGCGGTTTCCGAATGTCTGGCATGACCGCATCGTCTTCAGCTTTGCGGGCGACTTGTGGACTGTCGGGACGCGAGGCGGTACCGCCTCGCGTCTCACTTCGAATCCCGGCCTCGAACTGTTCGGCAAGTTCTCTCCGGACGGGCGATTCATTGCCTTCACGGGCCAATACGGCGGCGACGAACAGGTATACGTGATCCCGGCGGATGGCGGTGCGCCCAAGCAGCTCACGTTCTTCCCCGCGCCCGGGCCGCTCGCCGATCGATGGGGCTACGACAATCAGGTGTACGGCTGGACGCCGGATGGTGCGGCCATCCTGTTCAGATCGTCGCGCGACGGCTTCGACCTCACCGGCTCCAAACTCTATACGGTGCCGATGAACGGAGGCGCCGCGACCGCCCTCCCCATGCCGGTCGCCGGTGCCGGACAATATTCGCCCGACGGCAAGCAAATGGTGTACTCACCCCTGTGGCGCGATTTTCGCAGCGAAAAACGCTACCAGGGCGGCTGGGCGAACGACCTGTATATTTTCGATCTGCTGCACCCTGGCCTGCTGCAGGTCACCAACGACCCGCATACCGATCGTGACCCCATGTGGATCGGCGACGCAGTCTATTTCAACTCGGACCGCAGCGGCGTATTCAATCTATATCGCTACGACGTCGCGAGCCGGCAAACCCGGCAGCTGACGCACCACAAGGATTGGGACGTACGCTGGCCCAGCGCCGACGCGGAGGGACAGATCGTCTACGAGCTGGACGGCGAACTGCATATCTACGATGTGCGCAAGGACGAGGATCGCGCGCTGTCGATTCTGGTGCCGGCGGATGCCACCACCTCTCGCCCGCAATCAGCCAATGCCGCCGACAATATTGAAAGCCTTGCCTTGAGTCCGGGCGGCGAGCGGGTGGCCGTCGTGGCGCGCGGCGATGTGTTCTCGGTTCCCGTGGAACACGGTGCCACCCGTAATCTCACGCGTTCATCATCCGCCCACGAGCGGGAAGCGGCGTGGTCGACCGACGGCAAGCGTCTGGCTTATGTATCCGATCGCAGCGGCGAGGAAGAGCTCTATACCCAGACGCAGGACGGCAGCGATCCTGCGGTGCAGCTGACCTCCGGTTCGATGGTGCGCTACTACGCGCCGCGGTGGTCGGGCGACAACGAGCGCATCGCCATTGCCGACAACACCGGGCGTTTGTCCGTGATCGACGTGGCGGCCAGGAAGCACATCCTCATCGCGCGCGATCCCGCCGGGATGACTCTGGACTATCGCTGGTCGCCCGACGGCCGCTACTTGAGCTATTCGCTCAACGACCTCAGCGGTTTTTCCTCGGTGTTCATCTGGTCGGTGGCCGACGGCAAGTCGCGGCGCGTTACCCCGCAATACTTCAATGCGCAATCGGCCGCATGGGCGCCGGGCGGTGACATGCTGTATTTTTTGAGTGCGCGCGAATATCAGCCGTTGATCAGCAGCATCGAATTCGATTTCGCGACCGATCGGCAGACCGGCATATTCGCGCTGACGTTGCGCAAGGACGTCAAGAATCCCTTCGGCATACGCGACGACGAACCCGGCGACAACAAGTCCGGCGACGACAAGTCCGGCGACGACAAGGAGAAATCCAAGACCAAGGGCAGCAGCAAAACCCCGGTGAAGATCGACTTCGACGGCATCGAGCAGCGCGCGATCCGGGTGCCCCTCGAGGCCGACAATCTGAGCAATCTTGCGGTGGGCGACGACTCTCTGCTGTACCAGCGCAGCGGGCCGTTCTATTACGGGCGTGACTCGAGCCTCAAAGCCACCGTGATGGCCTATTCCATCAAGGATCGCGAGGCCAAGCCGGTGGCGGAGGACGTGACCTCATGGTCGGCGACCGCCGACGGCAAACATGTGTTGGCGCAACTCTCCTCCAAGGAA
>DATLVV010000428.1:0-2212 GCA_035577165.1 Steroidobacteraceae bacterium
CCGGCTATCGCAGGCCCCCATAGCGAGCCTGCAACTCCATGCCAGCTATACCTTCAAACCCCGCCTGTGGCTGGCGGTGGACGCTACCGGATATCGCGGCGGCCAAACCACCGTCGATGGAGTGGACAAGGCGAATCTGCAGGCGAACTCGCGGATCGGCATGACCCTGTCGCTGCCCCTCGGTCGCAGCCAGTCCGTCAAGCTCGCGTACAGCGACGGAGCCACCACCCGGATCGGCGCAAGCTTCCGCACCGTCAGCGTGGCCTGGCAGTACAGCTGGTTCGATTAACCGCCAGCCCGCTACTTGCCCAGCGGTTCCCGCTACTTGCCCACCGCTTCATACTTGAATTTCTGCCCGGCAAGGGTTGCTTCATACATGAGGCCTCCCTTGGCGATGGTAAATATCGCCGTCCCCTTGCGGTACTTGCCGACGGTGTCCGCATCCTTCTTGCCGGTGCTTGCGGTTCCGGTAGTGCCGGTGGTTGAGGCACTGCCGGAAGCCGATGCCGTGATGACCACCGCGCCCGCGTCCGCGCTGAATTCGAAGTTGCCGGAGGAAAATTCTTCGAACGTTTTCTGGTCCTCGAAGAAAATGATCTCGCTGAAAGCTTGACCGCCCGCCTGCAATCCCACGCTTACTTGAGTCATCGAGGTATTGCCGACGTGTTTACCGCCGACATAGACCTGTCCTTTGCCATGCGCCGCACCCACTCCGAGGCCGCCTTTGGCGATGCTTGGAAACACCGCGTAGCCATAGCTATTGGAGAAAAAACTCGAGCTTTGGCCGGCATTCTTGAACAAGGCGACGGTGTCGCTGTAATCGTCGGCCCACGCTGCGCTCGAACCCATTGCGAAAACGGCGACGAGGAGAAATCCGCGGATCAAGGTGTTCATCCCAAAGCCCTCCGTGAAGTGCGTGCAACATCAATCACTCGCAGAAGCGATGCGGAATTGTCGCCCGCGCCGGCGGCCGGCAACTGTCAGACCAAAGACCCATAGCGGGCCCGGTGAAGATGTGGAAGGGTCTGCGACAGCCCCCCGAGCTACTCCGTTTTCAGCGGATCGACCCGGCGCGGGCGGCGGCCGCGTGTTTCGCTTTGGCTGGTCGATTCCTTCGGCGCAGGCAATTCCACGACCTTGCGAAGATTGGCATAATCGGCCGTCTTGTGCGGAATCGCCATGGCCTCGACGAAGTGGTGCTGAAAGCGCGGTTCGATCGCCGTTTCCACTTTTTCGATGCGCCTGACCAGCGACTCGATGACCCCGCGTGCGGTGGCATCGAGGAGCGCGATGCGCGCACCGGTACCGGCTGCGTTGCCCGCCGATCTAACCTGCCGCAAATCGCAGTCGGGAATCATGCCGAGTATGGTCGCGTACTTGACGTCGATATGGCTGCCGAAGGCGCCGGCAAGACGAATGCGGTCGACGTGATCTATCCCCAGCCGCTCCATCAGCAGCGCGACGCCGGCATAAAGCGCTGCTTTCGCAAGCTGTATTGCGCGCACGTCGGTCTGCGTGATCTTCATCTCGACGGCGCCCTGATGCAGCAAGTACGCGAAAGTCCTGCCGTTCGCGACGATTCGCGGCGAGCGCACGGACAACCGCCCATCCAGGACTCCGTCCTGATTGATGATTCCGGCAAGATACATCTCGGCGATGACCTCGATGATGCCGGATCCGCAGACTCCCGTGATGCCGGTGGCCGCCGTGGCGGCGGCAAACGCAGGATCGTCGGACCACAGGTCCGAACCGATCACCTTGAACTTTGGTTCGAGGGTCTCCCGGTCGATCCGCACCCGTTCGATCGCGCCCGGTGCCGCACGCTGACCGCAGCTGATCTGCGCACCTTCGAACGCGGGGCCCGTAGGGCTGGAACATGCGACCAAGCGCCGGCTATTGCCCAGGACGATCTCGGCGTTGGTTCCGACATCCACCAACAAAGTCATCTGCTCTTCGAGGTCCGGGCGTTCGGCAAGCACCATGCCTGCGGCATCCGCACCGACGTGTCCGGCGATGCAGGGCAGCACGTAGATTCGTGCATTGCGGTTCAATTTGAAATCGATGACGTTCGCACGCAGGGTGAGCGAGTGATCGGTGGCGAGCGCGAACGGGGCTCCGCCGAGTTCCACCGGATCGATGCCCAGCAGCAGATGATGCATGATCGGGTTGCCGACCAGCGTCGCCTCGAGGATGTCTTCATGCGAAATGCCGG
>DATLVV010000429.1:0-3354 GCA_035577165.1 Steroidobacteraceae bacterium
CGGAGTCCTACAGTTCGATCCGCGCTTATGCTCTGAAGCACAACGAGCCCGTGCACACCAATCGCGATCTGCTGGCGCTGGGGATCGCGAACGTCGTGTCGGGCACATTTCAGGGCACACCGGTCGGCGCAGGCTATTCAGGGACATCGGCAAACGAGGCGGCTGGAGCGCGGACACGCGCTGCCGGCCTCTGTGCCGCGATCACGGTTCTGGCGCTGGTGCTGCTGTTTCTTCCATGGATAGAACGCATACCGGGGCCGGTGCTCGCCGCAGTCGTGATCCATGCCGTCAGCAAGTCGCTGCGCCTGGCGGCATTTCGGCCGTATTTTCGCTGGCAGCGTGATCGACTGGTGACCCTGACCGCAGTGGCCGCGGTCATCGTGTTCGGCATGCTCGACGGACTGCTTGCGGCGATCGCCTTCAGCATCGCGATGCTGCTGCATTCACTGGCGAGTCCGCGCCTCTCCGAACTCGGCCGCTTGGGCGCGCATGACTTCGTCAGTATCGCGCGCTTTCCGCAGGCGTTGTGCACGCCGGGCATTCTGATCATGCGGCCCGAGGAGCCCTTGATCTTCGCGAATGTCGATCCGCTGTTGGCGCTGGCGCGACATCGCGTCTTGCGGCAATCGAATCTCCGTTTGGTGATTCTCAGCCTCGAGGAATCTCCCGACCTCGACGGCACCGCGCTCGAGAGCCTGGGCGAGTTTGCAGCCTGGCTGGCGGCGCGCAAGATCGAGATGCGCGTTGCGCGATTGAAGGAATCCAGCCGCGACGCACTGCTGCGCGCCGGCTTCCCGCAGCTGCCGGCGGCGGACCTCGACTATGCCAGCGTCGATGATGCGGCGAGCGACCGCGCGGCGGGAAGCGGCGCCGCATCACTGATCGACGGCTGATCGACGGCCGATCGACGGCCGATCGGCGCTTATTTGCCCGTGAAATTCGGCGCGCGTTTGCCGCGAAATGCCTGCACTCCCTCGGCAAAATCCGCGGTGTCGCCGAGCTCCGCCTGGGCGCCGGCCTCGATCTCGAGTTGTTCGTTCAAGGTACGCGGCAGCTCTACATTGAACACGGCTTTGATGCGTCGAAAGGCCTGGGTGGGTCCGGCGGCGAGGCGGCGCGCGATGGACTCCGCGTGCGCCGGCAAGCTTGCATCCTCGACACAGGCCCAGATGAGACCCCAGTTTGCCGCATCGTCCGCGGACAGTGCGTCGCCAAGCAATGCCAGGCCCTTGGCACGTGCCGTACCGACCAGCCGCGGCAGGTGAAAGGTGCTGCCGAGGTCGGGCATGAGGCCAAGTTTGGGCGCAAACAATTGCAGAAACGTGGCGGAGCGTGCCGCCAAGACGATGTCTCCGGCCAACGCAAGACTCACTCCGGCGCCCGCGGCCACGCCATTGACGGCAACCACCACCGGCACCCGCAGTTGATGCCAGGCGAGGACCATGGGGTTGAAATGTTGACGCAGCCCGATGCCGATATTTTCGCCGCGGCTGCGCGCGGGATCCCCCAGCAGATCATTGCCCACGAGATCGGCCCCGGCACAAAAGGCGCGGCCCGCCGCGGTGAGCACGGCGGCGCGAACGCCGGAATCGGATTCGATGGCGGCGGCTGCTGCGCGCAAATCCGTGATCAACTGGAGATTCAGGGCATTCAATCGGTCCGGACGGTTGAGGGTGACGAGGACAATGTCATCCCGGCGCTCGATTAACAGGGTCTCGAATTTCATGATGCTTCCGTCAATGGTGGTTGTGTGCGGCGCGGTGGACTCGGTCATAATGACAGAAACCTGTCAATAATCCCTGTCCTGCGGAGAGTGCATGCCGATCCCCGAGAATCTACAAGGCCGATTGCGGCTGCCCGTCATCGGCGCGCCGATGTTCATAGTCTCGACTCCGCGCCTGGTGCTGGCGCAATGCAGGGCCGGCATCATCGGCTCATTTCCGGCGCTGAATGCGCGGCCCGCGGCACAGCTCGATGACTGGCTGGCGGAGATTTCCACCGAACTCGCGAGCCATGCGCGCGCCAATCCGCGGGCGAAAGTGGCGCCGTTCGCGGTCAATCAAATCGTGCATAGCAGCAACACTCGTCTGGAGCAGGATGTCGCACTCTGCGTCAAGCATCGCGTGCCCATCATCATCACCAGCCTGCGGCCGCCGGCCGAAGTGGTCGCCGCCGTGCATGGCTATGGCGGTCTGGTGTTTCACGATGTCATCAACTTGCGCCACGCGGAAAAGGCCGCGGCGCAGGGGGTCGACGGCATCATCGCCGTATGCGCCGGAGCGGGCGGTCACGCCGGGACCTTGAGTCCATTCGCCTTGGTCAAGCAGATTCGCGAAGTCTATGCCGGAACCATCATCCTGTCGGGCGCGATGAGCACCGGCGCGGACGTGCTGGCCGCGCAGGCGTTGGGCGCCGACCTCGCGTATCTGGGCACACGTTTCATCGCGACGGAAGAGGGCAACGCCAGCGCCGAGTACAAGCAGATGCTCGTCGACAGCCGTGGTGAGGACATCGTCTATACCTCACTGTTCAGCGGCGTCGCCGGCAATTACCTGCGTGGCAGCGTGGCGCGCGCCGGACTCGACCCCGACAAGCTCCCCGAGGCCGATAAATCGAAAATGAATTTCGGCACGGAGGGCAGCTCGGAATTCAAAGCATGGCGGGATATTTGGAGCGCCGGACAGAGCGTCAGCGGCATTCACGGCGTCGAGCCGGTCGCAGCGTTGGTCGACGGGTTGGAGAGGGAATACAACACGGCGTACGGAGCGCTGCGTGCGCCACTTTAGGCAACACCGGATGATCGGGTGTTATAGCATTGAGAGTCTGAACCCACAGTAGGTGACATTGGCTTGCGTCTGAACGCCGATCAATTGCCAGCGGCGCTGTCCAAAAATGTGGCGGGCGTGTACCTGGTTTCCGGCGATGAACCCCTGCTGGTCGGAGAAGCCGCGGATGCCATTCGCGCGGCGGCGAGGCTGGCGGGCTATGCGGACCGCACGGTGTTTTTCATCGATCGCAGTTTTGCCTGGGACGAACTGCGCCACGCCAGCCAGTCGCTGTCCCTGTTTGCCGAGCGGCGTCTGTTCGAACTGCGCATGCCGAGCGGTAAGCCGGACAAGGGAGCCCAGCAACTGGCGGAACTTGCGGAGCGGCCCCCGCCCGACGTGGTGTGCCTCGTGGTCACCGACAAGCTGGATAAAAAGGCAAGCGATGCCGCGTGGGTAAAGGCCGTCGAGAGGCACGGAGTCTGGGTGCCGATCTGGCCGGTGCAGACGGCGGCCTTGCCGGGCTGGCTGCGCGCGCGTGCCAAATTGCTGAAGGTCGATATCGAACCCGCCGCGGCGCAGCTGATCG
>DATLVV010000430.1:0-2258 GCA_035577165.1 Steroidobacteraceae bacterium
TTGTTGATTGCTACCAACCCACGGCTTGGCCGTCTTTGCGATGATCCGACGCCGCCCGATACACGCCGGACGGCATCAGCCAGATTGCCTGAAACCCTCCCATGTCCTCGCCGTTCGCGGATTCGACCTTGTGTCCCATCGTCCGCAGACGCGCGCCGAGCAGAGCGTAAAGATTCGATTCCAGCGAGAGCGTGTTGGATGCTTGCGCGTGGGTGAATCGCGCCGCGTCGCTCGCGGCCTGCGGATTGGCACGAAGATCGATCATGTCGATGAGCACCTGGGCGTGCCCCTGTGCCTGCTGACTGCCGCCCATCAGCCCAAAGGCCATGACCGGCTGACCGTCCTTCATGAGGAATCCCGGCAGTAAGGTGTGGAACGGCCGCTTGCCGGGTGCGATCAGGTTCGGGCTCTGCGGCTCCAGCGAGAACAGCGCGCCGCGGTCATTCAGCACGAAACCGTAGCCGGGGATGGTGATGCCGGAGCCGAAGCTATCGTAGATGCTGTAGATGAAGGACACCATGTTGCCCCAGCGGTCGGCCACCGCGAGATACACCGTGCCGCCGACCGGATCGCCGCGGCGCTCGGGGGTGCCGGCTTTTTTCGGATCGATGTGCGCGCAGAGCCCGGCGGCATAGGACTTCGAAATCAGGCGCGACACCGGCACGTCGGCGAATCCGGGATCTGCGTTGAAGGCGTACAGGTCCGCATAGGCCAGCTTCTTCGCCTCCACCAGCAAATGCCAGTACTCGGGCGAGCGCGGACCCAAAACGCCAAGATTCAGGCCGAGCTTCGGCGCGCATACTTCCAGGATGTTCATCATCTCGAGCGCGGCAAAGCCTTGCGTGCTCGGCGGCATTTCGTACAGGTCATAGCCGTGGTAATTGGTGCTGAGCGGCGTCTCCCAGGTCGCCCGCGCATTGGCGAGATCTTCCGCAGTCATGGTCCCGCCCAGTGCGCGCGACTTGGCGAGGATCGCCTGCGCGATTTC
Source organism: Steroidobacteraceae bacterium (assembly GCA_035577165.1). GTDB lineage: Bacteria > Pseudomonadota > Gammaproteobacteria > Steroidobacterales > Steroidobacteraceae > Bog-1198. The sequence goes on from DATLVV010000430.1 coordinate 989, forward strand.
GCCCCGGTAGAACACGTCCCGGCCCTGCGCCTGCAGCAGGCGAAAAGTGCGCGCCAGATCAGGATTGCGAAACACATCGTAGGTGTTCGGCGGCTTGCCATCGACCAGGTAGGTCTTGACCGAATCGGGATCGTGAGCCAACACCGTCGCGCCGTAGATCCAATCGTTGCGGATGCGTTCGGTGACGCCGAAACCCTGTTCCGCCAGCACCGCCGCCGGCTCCAGCGTTTCCTTGAACGTGAGGGTGCCGGCGCGCTTCAGCAAAGCATCCCAGCCGTCGACGGCGCCGGGGATGGTGGCGGAGTCGATGCCGTGCTCGGGCATGCGCTGCTTGAAACCGCGCGCCGCCAGATGCTCCGGGGTGGCGCCCGTCGGCGCCCGGCCGCTCGCATTCAATGCGATCAGCTTCTTGTCCTTCGCCACCCATGCAATCACGAACACATCGCCGCCGACGCCGGCGCTGGCCGGTTCGACCACGTTCAAGACCGCCGCGCTCGCGACCGCGGCATCGAAGGCGTTGCCGCCCCCTTTCAGAATTTGCAGGCCGGCCTGCGCGGCCAGGGGTTGGCTGGTGGCCACGACCCCGTTGCGGGCCAGCACTTCCGAGCGCGTTTGCGCCAGCCAGCCGCTGGTACGGTCGCCGCGCACCGCCGGGAATTCTTTGACGCTGGAACCAGGATCACCGATGGCGCGGCCGCCTGCGAGCAGCACTACGCCCATGGCAATGAGAATTGCAAACGCGCAAGACATGAGCCGAGTATTCTGCATCGCCCAACTCCCCCATCGATCGCCAAGTATTGCATGAACCGAATGGGCCGGTTTGACGCGGTGTTTGCACCTGTCATAGATTGACTCGATGAAAAATTCAGACCGCGATCTGGGGATGGATCGAAGCATTGCTCGGCGCGACTTCATTCAAGGCGCGCTCGCGGGCGCGACAGTCGCATTGACGGCTCCTTTCAGCAGCGCCTTCGCCATGGGTGCGGGCGCGGCTGCTACGGGCGGCGCGGCTGCGGGCGGCGCGGCTCAAGACCGGCCGGGCTACTATCCGCCGCTGCTCACCGGCATGCGCGGCAGCCATCCCGGATCGTTCGAAGCGGCGCACGCGCTTCGCGACGGAGCGAAACAACAAGCCGGCATCGACACCGGCGAGACCTACGATCTCATTGTGGTGGGCGCGGGCATCAGCGGGCTTGCCGCGGCGCATTTCTTTCTCGCGCAGACCGTCAACGCCGGGCGGATTCTGATCCTCGACAACCACGACGACTTC
>DATLVV010000431.1:0-6352 GCA_035577165.1 Steroidobacteraceae bacterium
TTCTGCAGAGCCACCCAGTTCTCCCACCGAAACAGGTTCTGCTTCAGATCGAAGCCGTAGCGCCGCGCGGTGGTCTGGGTTTGCCCGGCAAAGGGGAAGGCCTCGAGCACCGTGGTGCCGGGGCCGGTGGCCGGCGGAACGGGTGCGATGGTGACGGGCTGGACGATGTTCGAGGAGCCGTTGTCATGCTCGCGGCTGACGATGCCGCCGGCAGAGAGCTGCGGCAGGAGATTGGCGAGCGCCTGCGGCTTGGACTCGAGCGTCGCCAGGCGGGTCGCCTCGGCTTCCCGCAGCTGGGGATCGTTCTGCAAGGCTCGCTGGTACACCGCCAAGAGATCGGCGGCCGAGGCGGACGACGGTGCGGCGCCGGCGGCGGCGTACAGAGCCAATAGAATCAGTGGTCGCTTCATGGTTATATAGTGTTATATATAACTATATCACCTGTCAATACTGCGGGATTCCAGGATCCAGGTCCCGCGACCAGGCCAAGATGCCTCCGGCCAGGTTCGAGACCGAAGCGAACCCGCGGCTGGCGAGGAAATTGGCCACCTGCATGCTGCGCCCGCCGGAGCGGCAGATCACCACCGTTTCGCGCTGCGGGTCGAGTTCAGCGAGACGGTCAGCGATCTGGCCCATGGGTATGTGCACGATGTCGGTCGGCACCGGTGCCAATTGGGTCTCCCAATCCTCACGCACGTCGAGCAGCAGCATGTCGGCGCCGCCCCTGCGCCGTTCGAGGAATTCCCGGGGGGTCACATCCTTGACCATCAGAACACGAACTTCTGTGCCGCCGTGGCATTGATCAGGGGCTGAATGACGGTCTCGAACAGGCTTTCGCGGATCCATTCGTTGGCGTCGACGCGGCGCACCAGCACGGCGTCCATGACGGGCGCCGAGCCCACCACCGCAAACAGGCGGCCGCCGATCTTAAGCGATCGTTCAAAACGGGGGTCGTACGCCGGCAGCGAGCCGGTCACGGCGATCACATCGAAATCGCCCAGGGGCGCCGCGTCGAAGGCATCGCGAGTCTCGAACTGCACCCGGGCTTGGGGAACCGCACGCAGGTTGGCTTGTGCGAGGGCAGTGAGTCCGGGGTGGATATCGATCGAATGCGTGGCGGCGCCGAGCAGGGCGAGACAGGCCGTGAGGTAGCCCGTGCCGCTGCCGATTTCGAGCACCGTGTCGCCGGCACCGACCGCGAGCGCTTGCAGAATGCGTCCCTGCACCTTGGGTGCCAACATCGACTGTCCGAAAGCGATGGGAATGGGTGCATCCGCGAAGGCCAGCTCGCGATACTCCGGAGGCACGAACGCTTCGCGCGGCACATCGGACAAAGCACCGAGCACGCGCGGGTCGAGCACTTCCCACGTGCGGATCTGTTGATCCACCATTTGTTGACGCGCGGCCAATGTATCCATGATTTCTCGAGCCAACTTAAGGCCGCTGATTATGGTCAATTTCGCCAGGCTACGCGAGTCCCTTGCGCTATTCTTCGGTATACGATGATTGTCGACGCACCCAACCCAACACGGGTTACAAGAGCAAGCGTCACTTTAATGCATCGTTATCGAGGTCCGCGTTGATCTTGTCTCCCGTCGTCCTCTGGTGTTTGACCTCGGCCATTCTGGCAGCGGGGCTCGCCACGCTGTTGCTGTGGAAGCGGCGCCAGGAACGCGCGGTCAATGCCTTCTCGGCGCGGGTCTGGGAATTGACGCGCGAAGCCGGTTCCGCGGCCCGCATCGGATTCGAGGACGGCCCCAAGTCATTGGGCCAGCTCGGCTGCGCCGTCAACAACCTGCTGGAGAATCTCGAGCAGCGCGGCGCGCGGCTGCTGGACCGCGAACAGCTGTTCCAGCGCCTGGTCGAGACCGTGCACGACGCCGTGCTCGTGCATCGTGACCGCATTCTGTTCGCCAACTCGCGCTTCCTGGCGCTGCTCAATTTGAGCGCCGCCGAAGTGGTCGGCCGGCCGCTGACGGACTTCGTCGCGGCGGAATATGTCGAGTTGGTGCAAAACAATCTGCGGCGCCGGCTGCTGGGTGAAGCCGCGGCCACACGCTACGAAGTGGAACTGGTGGGCGCTCAGGCACAGGTGACCCGGGTGGAGCTGTCGAGCAGCGTGATCGACAGCGCCGGCGAGGCGGCGCTGCTGCTCACGGCGCTCGAAATGCTGCCGGAGTCGTCGGGCCCCGTGGCCGTGGCCTCGCGGCCGCGCGCCATGGTGACGCTCGACGCCATGGGCGAAAGCGTCATCACGGTCGACGCCGAGGGGCGCATCGACTACATCAATCATTCCGCGGAGATCCTGCTGAGCCAGCGCTTCGATCAGGTGATGGGCAAGGCATTCGCGGAGGTCGCGAGCCTGGTCGATGAGACCGACCGCCGCTCCCTCGGGGATCCGGTACGCAAGGCCCTCAACAGCGGCGGCCGCGTCACCATGGGACGGCGCGCCGTGCTGGTCCCGGCCGGCGCCGGCCCGGAGCGGTCGGTGGAAATCAGCGTCACGCCGCTGCGCCTCGACGGCAAGGAGACCTTGGGGTTGGTGCTGGTGCTGCACGACACCAGCGAATTGCGCGGGCTCACCCGTCAAATGACCTACCAAGCCAGCCATGATGCGCTGACCGGCCTCGTGAACCGGCGTGAATTCGAGCGGCGGCTGCAGGAAGCCATGGATTCAGCGCAGACCGGCAACCTCGGGCATGCGCTGTGCTACCTGGACCTGGATCGATTCAAGGCGGTGAACGACACCTGCGGACACACCGCAGGCGACAACATGCTGCGCGAAGTGGCGTCGCTCATCAAAGAGGCGGTGCGCGACTCGGATACCGTCGGACGCATCGGCGGCGACGAGTTCGCGCTGCTGTTGGTAGGATGTCCGCTGGAGAAGGCGCGGCAGATCGCCGACGACGTGGTGCGTTCGGTGAACGACTATCGCTTCGTGTGGAAGGACAAGATATTCAATGTCGGCGTCAGCATTGGTCTCGTGGAAATCGGACAGGGCGGCGGCGCGATCGAGGATCTGATGAGTTCGGCGGATTCCGCCTGCTACGTCGCGAAGAAGCAGGGCGGTCTGCATGTGCACGTATATTCGGCGCGCGAGGAAGCCAGCGCGCGGCACAGCGGCGAAATTCATTGGCTGCAGAAGCTGCAGGGCGCGCTGCGCGACAACAAGTTCGAACTCTACTACCAGCCCATCGTGCATGCCCGCGCCGGCGCCTCGCGCGGCCCGGCGCTCGAGGTGTTCGTGCGGCTCGAGCGCGAGAACGGTCAACCGTCGGCACCGACCGCCGATTTCATCCGCGCGGCCGAACGCTACCGGCTGATGCCGCACATCGATCGCTGGGTGGTGCAAGCCGTGCTGTCCGCACTCGGGCGCGGCGGCATGCGGCTGCCGCCCGGCCGCAGCGTCGCCATCAACATCGCCGGGCAAACGCTGGGGGATTCCGAATTCCTGGAATTCGTGGTCGATTGCTTCGATCACACGGGAGCGAATCCCGGCGATATTTGCTTCGAAGTCACGGAAAGCTCGGTGGTGGCGAACCTGGATCATGCGCAGCGCTTCATCGCGGTTCTGCACGGCATGGGCTGCGAGTTCGCGCTGGACGATTTCGGCAGCGGCCTGAGTTCATTCTCGACCTTGCGCACGCTGCCGATGGATTATTTGAAAATCGACGGCTCTTTCATCAAGAACCTGGCGGGCGACAGCGTCAATCAGGCGATGGTGGCGGCCATGATCGACCTGTCGCGCAGCCTCAATTTCCGCGTGGTCGCCGAACAGGTCGAGGATCAGCTGTCCATGGACACCGTGATCGGCATGGGCATCGACTTCGTGCAAGGCTTCGTGGTGGGACGGCCGCTGCCGCTGTCCATGGTGCCGAGCCCCGGCTAGCGCTTATAACCGGGCGACAGGGCCTCATAACAAAATCTATGGCATTTTTTGTGCGCTTAGGAGGAAAATCCTGGGTCAAGCAATGAGGTGACCTATGCATGTCTACGACGACAACACGAAATCCATCGGCCATACGCCCCTTGTCCGCATCAACCGTCTCGACGCAGGCCATGGCGCGACCATTCTCGCCAAGATCGAAGGCCGCAATCCTGCGTATTCGGTGAAGTGCCGCATCGGCGCCGCCATGGTGTGGGATGCCGAAGAGCGGGGCGTTTTGAAGCCGGGAATGTCACTGGTTGAAGCCACCAGCGGCAATACGGGCATTGCGCTTGCCTTCGCCGCGGCGTCGCGCGGCTACGGCTGCGTACTGACCATGCCGGAAACCATGAGCATGGAACGGCGCAAGGTGCTGGTCGCCTTCGGCGCCAAGCTGGTGCTGACTCCCGGCGCCAAGGGCATGAAGGGGGCGATCGCCAAGGCCGAAGAGCTGGCCGCGGCGGATCCTAAAAAGTACCTGCTGATGAAGCAATTCGAGAATCCCGCCAATCCGGCCATCCACGAGAAGACCACCGGACCGGAGATTTGGGATGACACCGACGGCCAGGTCGACGTGTTCGTCAGCGGAGTCGGCACGGGCGGCACCCTGACCGGCGTGTCGCGATATATCAAGGGCACGCGCGGCAAGAAGATTCTCACCGTGGCGGTCGAGCCCACCCTGTCGCCGGTCATCACTCAGACGCGGGCCGGTCAGCCGTTGACCCCGTCGCCGCATAAGATTCAGGGTATCGGCGGTGGCTTCATTCCGAAGAATCTGGATCTGTCGCTGGTCGACCGGGTCGAGCAGGTGACCAACGAAGAGTCCATCGAGATGGCGCGCCGGCTGGCGCGCGAGGAAGGCCTGTTGAGCGGAATTTCCTGCGGCGCGGCCATGGCCGTTGCGCTGCGCCTGGCGAAGGAACCCGCGCAAAAAGGCAAGACCATAGTCGTAATACTGCCGGATGCCGGAGAACGGTACCTGTCGGGCGCCCTATTCGAGGGCCTGTTCGAGGAAGTCGAAAAGATGCAGGCAGTCGCCTAGGAGCCTGTCTGCCGGGGGTCAACATGAAAGCCATCGCTCAACCGCCGCCCACGGCGCTCGAGGATCTGACCGGAGAGTTCCTGGCGAGCTATCTGGGCGATGAGCGCGCGCGCCGCATTTCGCATCGCTATCTGCCGTCGCGCGAAGCCATCGTGGAAATTCTGGAGGCAGTGCTCGATTTGATGTACCCGGGGTATTTCGGGCGGCGCGACTTGAGCAGGGACAATCTGAGTGCACACGTGGCGCAGTCGCTGGCGCGGCTCGCGCCCAAGCTCGAGCGCGAGATGGAGCACTGTCTGTGCTACGGACGGGAGCGCGAAGCGGAGCAGCCCCAGTTGGGAGAGTGCGCGCCGCGGGCGCATGAATTGGCGCAGATTTTTCTCGGCCGGCTGCCGCGGATCCGCAGCATGCTGATACGCGACGTGCAGGCGGCCTTCGACGGCGATCCCGCAGCGACCAATCTCGACGAAGTGATCCTCGCCTATCCCGGAGTACTGGCGGTCAGCGTGTACCGCATCGCGCACGCGCTCTACGACCTGGGGGTGCCGATGATGGCGCGCATCATGACCGAATGGGCGCATTCGAAGACCGGCGCCGACATTCATCCCGGCGCGACCATCGGCGAGGCGTTTTTCATCGATCACGCGACCGGCGTGGTCATCGGCGAGACCACTCACATCGGCGATGACGTCAAGCTGTACCAGGGCGTGACCCTGGGCGCGCTGTCGTTTCCGCGGGATGCGAGCGGGCAGATCATTCGCGGAAAGAAGCGCCATCCCACGGTGGAGAACGGCTCGACGCTCTACGCCAATGCCACGGTGCTCGGCGGACAAACGGTGGTGGGCGCCGGCAGCGTCATCGGCGGATCGGTGTTCCTCACCCGCAGCGTGCCGCCGCGCTCGCGAGTGTCGCTCAAGGAGCCGGAGCTACGAGTCGCGACGCGCGATGGCGCCGCGGAGCCCGACGCGATCTATTTCGACATCTAGCCGATGAAATTCATGGCCGTTGCTGCGCTTGCGATATGCTGCTGCGCGGCCGCCGCGGCCACCCCGCCTGATCCGGCGCTGATCGCCGCGGACAATGCGTTCGGCCTCAAGCTCTTGAAATCGCTGCCGGCGGACGCTGCCGGCAACGTGGTGATCTCGCCGACCAGCATCGCGATGGCGCTGCAGATCGTCTACAACGGCGCGAAGGGCCCGACGCAGCAGGCGATGGCGGCGGCGCTGCAGCTCAATGCGCTCGGCAGGGATCAGGTCAATGCGGCGAACCAAGCCTTGCAGGCCTCGCTCGCGAACCCCGGCCCGCAAAATCAGCTGACCATCGCCAATTCGCTGTGGGTGCGCCACGGCGGCCGCGACATCGAGCCCGCGTTCACGCTGATCAAC
>DATLVV010000432.1:0-7145 GCA_035577165.1 Steroidobacteraceae bacterium
ACTCATCGGCACGATACGCGCCGGTACCCCGGAAGCACGCGCAGCGCTTGCCCCGGGTCTGCCGCGAAAATTTACCGCCCGCGCGGCGATCGACCTCGCCTACATCGTGATCGACAGCGATCTGCTCGACGTCCTGCTGACCTGGGATCAGACCGGCCAGTACGAAGTCGCCGAGTTGCGCGGCGATGGCCTCGACGTGACTGGCGACTGGATGACGACGCTGCTGCAGACCAAGGCGTTTCACCGCATTCCCCCCGCGAACATCCAGGCGATTTTCATGCGCATGCAACGCATCAACTACCGCGTGGGCGATGTCGTCATCAAGCAGGGCACCGAGGGCGACTATTTCTACGTGGTCGTGGCCGGAAAATGCGTGGTCACGCGCGAGACGCCGCTGAACAAGGAAGGCATCAAGCTGGCCGAACTCGGGCCCGGCGACAGCTTCGGCGAGGAAGCGCTGATTGCCGAGGCGAAACGCAATGCCACGGTAACCATGTCCACCGAGGGCACGCTGATGCGCCTCGGCAAGAATGATTTTCAGACTCTCCTCAACGAGCCGCTGCTGCAATGGGTGGACCAGGACAAAGCCAAGGAAATCGTCGCCAAGGGCGGCAAATGGCTGGACGTGCGGCTGCCGAGCGAATTTCAAAATTTCCGCATCGACGGCGCGGTCAACATCCCGCTGTACTTCATCCGTTTGAAGCTCAATGCGCTGGATAAGAACGCGCAGTACGTGGTGTGCTGCGACACGGGCCGCCGCAGCTCTGCCGCCGCCTACATCCTGAGCGAACGAGGGTTCGAGGCGTATGTGTTGAAGGGCGGCCTCGCGGCCACCGAGGCCGCCCGCTCGCACCGAGGTTGATGCCTTGAAGAAGTTGAAGCCTGCGCCGAGGGCGTTTCGCGGCGAGCTGCCCCCCGGTTATCCGGAGCCGGGCGAGCTTCAGCCCATCAAGATCAAGACCGTGCTCGAAGAGTACCGGGCTTTGGCCATCGTGTTCGGAATTCTGGCATTGGCGCTGGCGGCATACTTCATCAAATCGATATTGCGCGCACCGGTGCACCAGCCGCCGCCGCCGCCCTCGGTGTACGTGGAGATGGTGCCGCCGAGCGCACCTCAGCCGCCGGCCGCACCTTCGGCGGCGCCGCAAAGCGCACCCACACCGCCTCGATAGCTGAAGCCGGGCAGGCCGGCTTACATGGTGTGCGTGGGCTTGTCCCCGCCCAACGCACCGGCCAGATAGTTCTCGATTTTCTTCTGAGTATTGCCGCGGTCCTGGTCGCTGAATTGCACGCCGATCCCCGCAGTGCGTTTGCCCTGGGCACCCTTGGGGGTCATCCAGATGACCCGCCCGGCGACCGGCAGCTTTTCTTCCTCGCCCATGAGATTCAGCAGCATGAAAACTTCGTCGCCCAGGCGATAGTTGCTGTTCGTCGGAATGAACAGACCGCCGTTCTTCACGAAAGGCATATAGGCGAGATACAGCGCGCTCTTATCCTTGATCGTGAGGGTCAGCAACCCCGGTTTATTACTTGGACTTCGCAATTCCTGCCATTCCCACGGTAAATCTTACTTCGCCAGTGCGGTTCGACCGCCGACCAGCAAGGCCTCGAGCGCCAATTGGTGATTCATTCCGGTCGATGCAAGACGCCTCAAGTCACGGGCGGCATCCAGCAGCTCGAATAGAGCCCTTATCTTGGCCTTAAGTAAAGCGGCAGGCAAGCGGACCGGTTCCGCACTTTGACCCGAAACTTGAGTGCCGAGGGCTGCATGTACGCGCTGTGTGATCCAGTTCTCAAGCCAGGCCAAGCGCCACGCCGGATTGGATTTCATCCATCGGTCGGCCAACAAGGTCACGTCCACAGAGGCGTCGGCCAGCTGCCTCAAGGACTCGCGCATGTCCTGGTCCAGCGCCGCGACACCCGCGGTGTCCAATTCAAGGGCCAGCAGGGGCGCACCGCCGGCGAGTGCGAGGGCTGCCTCCCAGCGCGGGTCCGCAGTCCCGGCGGTGGAGGTGATCTGCGAGTGAGCGACCAGCCAGGCGACCGCGTCTGCGGTCGAGGGCGGCTGCAGAGCCAACCGCAGGCAGCGGCTGGCAATGGTCGCCGGCAAGCGATGGCTCGGTCTTGCGATCATGATCAGCACGGTGTTCGCGGTCGGCTCCTCGAGCGTTTTCAGGAACGCGTTGGCGCCGTTGACATTGAGCGCTTCGGCGCCTTCGATGATCCCTACTTTGTAGCCGCCGCGATAACTCTTGAGCGTCAAGGACTCGATCAGGTCGCGCACCTGCTCGACCTTGATTTGCTGAGCATCCTCTTCAAGGCGCGTCACGTGGGCGTCCGGGTGACTGTCGGCGCGCAGCAGCCGGCAGGAAGGACACACGCCGCAGGGACGTGGATCCTGTGACTCGCACAAGACCAGCGCGGCGGTCCAACTCGCCAATTGCTCCGCGCCGAGGCCCGGTGCGGACAGAAGCAGCAATGAATGCGGCAGTCGCCCGGCCGCGAGCGCAGCGCGCAGACGCTGCTGTGCGCCGTGCAGCCAGGGCAGCGAATCGGCGCTCAAGAAATCCAACGGCGCGCCTCCAGCAGTTCGAGAATACGGGCGGCCACGGCGTCGGCCGACTGGTGCGCTTCGATCGGAATGATCCGATCGGGCTCGGCCGCCGAGCGAGCGCGATAGGCCGCGCGTACGCGCTCGAAGAACTCCACGCGTTCACTTTCGAAGCGATCGGTCGCGGCGCCGGCGTTGCGCTGCCGCGCCCGCCGCAGCGCCTGCTCGACCGGCGCGTCCAGCAGCACGGTCAAATCGGGACGGCGCGAGCCTTGCACCATGGTTTCCAACTGGCGTATGTGATCGGTGTTCAAACCGCGGCCGCCGCCCTGATAGGCATAGGTGGCATCCGTGAAGCGATCGCACACCACCCAGCGGCCGGCTTTCAAGTGCGGTTCCACATGGTTGGCCAGGTGCACCGCCCGCGCGGCAAACATGAGCAGCAGCTCCGCCGTCGGCGGCAGCGGTTCGCCCTGCGCATTCAGCACGATCTCGCGAATCTTCTCCGCCAACGGGGTACCGCCCGGCTCGCGCGTCACTACGTGGTCGATGCCGCGCGCCCGCAGGGCTTCGGACAGCCGTGCGACCTGCGTCGTCTTGCCCACGCCCTCGATCCCCTCGATGGTCAGGAAGCGTCCCGCGGTCGTGCTCATCGCACTGCATCCTCCGTGGCTCTGCGGCGCTGGTGGGCGAGATACGCTGCGACGGCCGCGTTGTGCTCCTGCAAGGTGGCGGAAAACACGTGGCTGCCGTCGCCCTTGGGCGATGCGACAAAATAAACCGCGTCGGTCTTCTCCGGATGGGCGGTGGCGCGAATGACGGCTGCTGCGGGCAGAGCAATGGGCGTGGGCGGCAGACCGGTACGCGTATAGGTGTTGTAAGGTCCGTCGGTGTGCAGATCAACCGTTCGTATATCGCCGTCGTAGCGATCGCCCATGCCGTAGATTACCGTAGGATCGGCTTGCAGGCGCATGCCGATCGACAAGCGATGCAGGTAGAGGCCCGCGATCAGCCGCAGTTCCTGCGGCAAGCCGCTCTCCTTCTCGACGATCGATGCCATGATCAGGAGCTCCCGTGAGTTGCGCAGCGGCAGATCCGCGTCGCGACCCATCCAGGCGGCATCCAACTCCTTGCTCAGCGCGCCGTGGGCCTGGCGCAGCACATCGACATCGGTGGTGCCCGCAATGAACCGATAGGTCTCCGGCAGAAATTGGCCTTCCGGATCGAGCCCTGGGAATCCGAGCTTATCCATGAGATTCGGCGCATTGGCGGGCAAGGTGAGCTTGATATCCGGATTGTGCCGCATGGCCTCGAGCAGATCCTGCACTCTCCAGCCATCGACAATGGTGAACGAGTGCAGCAGTACCTGGCCGTTCACCATTTTCGTCAACAGATCCCGGGGCGTGGTTCCGGGTTGAATCTCATATTCTCCGGCCTTGACCGCCGGCGCGAGCCGCCGCAGGCGAGCGTAGGCCACCCAGGCCCGCGGCTGGGCAATCACGCCGCGCGCCGCCAGGTCCGCCGCAACATGCGCGAAGCTCGCGCCCGGACTCACCTTGAACCGTACCGGCGCCGCGAGCTTCAACGGTTCGTCGAGGCTGCGAACTCCGAGCCAAACGACGGCGGCAGCCGAGGCGAGCAGCAGCATGCAAACGACCAAGGCGATGCGCCATGCTGTTTTCACAATACGTCCAAGCGTGCCCGCAGCTCTGTCGCCGTGTCGTAGGCGAAGGACCGCAGCCGCTCCCTGCCCCGTTCGATCACCCCGACGGATTTCACTCCGACGACGGCGTTGCTCATGAACACTTCCTCGGCCTCGCGCAGGTCCCGCCAATGTATGCGGCGCTCGATGACGCGAAGCTGCAAACTGCCGGCCGTTTCCATGACCCAGCGGCGCATCACCCCGGCCACACCACAGCGGTCGAGCACCGGTGTCAGCAGACTTGATTCACGCCTCAGGAACAAGTTGGACATGGTACCGCAGACGATGTTCCGGTCCATGTCCTGCATCAATCCTTCCCAGATTCGCGCATCGCGCCACTCGCTGCGAGCCAGCACCGATTCCAGGCGATTGAGGGATTTGAGACCTGCGAGACGCGGATTGAGCCCGAGCGGCGTGGCGCAGAGGCGCACTCGAACCGGTGTTTGCTCCGCGGCGCGAGCGCCCCGCGGCAGGCCATGCAGCGTGAGAATGCGGGTGCATCGTTCGCGCCCGGTCGGCCGATAGCCGCGGTACGACGATACGCCGCGGGTGACGATGAGTTTCAGCACGCCCTCGCTGCGCAGCTGCGCAGCGCGCGTGAGTTCGCGACGCAACGCTCGCGCCCCGGGTGCCGCGATCTGCAGCCGCGCGCAGCCGTCGAGCAAGCGTTCGAGATGATGCTCCAGGAGCCGAATCCGGCCGCGGCGCACCCGCATGGTCTCGAACACGCCGTCGCCATATTGCAGCCCGCGGTCTCGATAATCGATTCGCGTGCTCTGCCGGCCGTTGATCCAGGCGCTCAACGGGTTACCAGGGCACGCAGCAGGCCTTCGGCCTTGGCGCGCGTTTCGGCCAATTCCTGGGCCGGACTCGAGTCGGCGACGATGCCGGCGCCGGCGCGAAACTTGAAGAGTCCGCGCTGCGCGGTAATGGTGCGGATCAAGATATTGAGATCGCAGCTCCCATCGCGGTTCAGATAGCCGATGGACCCGGTGTAGGCCCCGCGTCCCACGGCTTCGAGCTCGGCAATGATTTCCATGCAGCGCACCTTCGGGCAGCCGGTGATGGTGCCGCCCGGAAACAGCGCGCGGATCACGTCGACGGGCGACACGTCGTTGCGCAGCCGGCCGCTGACATTCGACACGATGTGGTGTACGTGCGCGTAGGTTTCGACGCTCATGTATTCGTCGACGCGAACCGTACCTCCGACGCACACCCTGCCGAGATCATTGCGTTCCAGGTCGATCAACATGACATGTTCGGCACGCTCCTTCTCGTTGTCGAGCAAGGATCGGATCAGCGCCGCATCGGCCTCCGGTGTGGCGCCGCGCGGCCGGGTGCCGGCGATCGGGCGGGTGGAGACGGTGTTCCCGCGAATCGACAACAGCCGCTCGGGGGAGGAGCTCAACAATGCGAAATCCTCATGACGCAGCAATGCCGCGAACGGGCTGGGATTGCTCGCGCGCAGGCGCTGGTAGATCCAGACCGGATCCACCGGCCGCGTGGCTCTGCCGATCCAGCCTCGCGACAAATTGGTCTGATACACGTCGCCGGCGGCGATGTACTCGAGAGCGCGGCGTACGGCGTCGAGAAAAATCTCCGGGTCGTCCTCCTCGACCAGGAATTCCGCGTCGCTCGCGGCCGGCGCCGTGTGCAGCCCCCGCACCCGCTCCGCGAACTGCTCGAGCAGATTTTCGTAGCCGGTTTCGGCCATGAGCCAAGCTTGGCCGGTCGCGCGATCGCGGATCCAGGCTGCCGGCGCGCGAATCGCCAGTGCCACCACCGGGTCCGGGCTTTGCGGCAGCCGCAGGCGCGGCTCGATTTCCGAGGCCAGCTCGTAGCCCAGGTACAGCAGCCAGCCGCCGCTGAACGGCAGCAGGGATTCCGCCTCGGGCAGGCGCAGTGACGCCCACCAGTCGTCGAGCGCCGCGAAAAATCCATGACTGCCGGCGCCCGGCCCTGACAGACGTCCGTCGGACCTCAAGGACAGGCACTCGCCGCCGGCCATGGGCAGGATGTCGAAGCGGCTGCCGCTGCTCGCCGCCGCCATGCCGGCCCCGCTCTCCAGAAGCCCCGGATAGGCGCCCGGAAACTTCTCGATGAGAGTCAGCGGTTCAAGTTCGGCGGAAAATGAGCGAACCGTTGGTGCCACCGAACCCGAAGGAATTGGAGAGCGCGTATTCGATCGGCATCGGGCGCGCGGTGTTGGGAATATAGTCGAGGTCGCAGCCCTCGCCCGGAGTGTGCAAATTGATGGTCGGCGGCGCGACCTGGTCGCGCAAGGCGAGCACGGAGAAGATCGCTTCGACGGCGCCGGCTGCGCCCAACAGATGCCCGGTCATCGATTTGGTGGAACTGACGGCGAGTTTATCGGCCGCAGGGCCAAAGGCACGGCGGATGGCCGTGGTCTCCGCGCGGTCGCCGATCTCGGTGGAAGTGGCGTGCGCATTGACGTACTGCACCTGCTCGGGATTCAATCGCGCATCCTCGAGTGCTCGGACCATGGCCCGGCGGGCGCCATCGCCGTTCTCGGGCGGAGCCGTGACGTGGAAGGCGTCGCCGCTCATGCCGAAACCGACCACTTCAGCGTAGATCTTCGCGCCGCGAGCCTTGGCTGATTCGTATTCCTCGAGCATCATCGCGCCGGCGCCATCGCCCATGACGAAGCCGTCGCGGTCCTTGTCCCAGGGGCGCGAGGCCTTGGTCGGCGTGTCGTTGAAGCCGGTGGATAGCGCGCGGGAGGCGCAGAAACCGGCGATGCCGATCTCGCACACCGTGGCTTCCGATCCGCCGGCCAGCATCACCTCGGCGTCACCCAGCGCGATCAGCCGGGCGGCGTCGCCGATGGCGTGCACGCCGGTGGCGCAGGCGGTGACGACCGAATGGTTCGGG
>DATLVV010000433.1:0-7111 GCA_035577165.1 Steroidobacteraceae bacterium
GCACCTCACCGACCAACATGGGCCTCTATCTCCTGTCCGCCGTCAGCGCCCGCGACTTTGGGTGGTCGGGAACTCTCGACTTCGTCGACCGGGCGGAGGCGACGCTCGCGACCATGAACCGGCTCGAGAGGTTTCGCGGCCATTTCTACAATTGGTATGACACACGCGATCTGCGCCCGCTGGACCCGCGCTACGTATCTGCGGTCGACAGCGGCAATCTCGCGGCCCATCTGATCGCTCTTGCGAATGCGTGCCGCGCCTGGATCGATCGGCCGCCCAACCACAGTCAGTGCTTTTCCGGTGTCCGCGACTCACTGGATCTCGCGTGCGAAGCCCGCCGCGAGCTGCCCGAAGACCGCAGGATGCATGCCACGTCGCGCGATCACATTGATGACGCGCTGATCGCTCTGCTCGCGGCGCTTGACGTGGCCGAGGCCGGGACAACCGAGATTGCAACACGACTGTCGGAACTCGTGCCTCTCGCTGCAACGCTCGCCGACATTGTCCGAACACTCGCCGGAGAGTGGGGCAGCGATGCAGGCGGCGAGCTGCTGTTTTGGAGCGAAGCCACCCAACGGTCGATAAACAGCTGGTGCCACGACGTGACGCAGACGGAGGTCTCGTCGCATGGTCTGAAGAGTCGTCTGGCGGCGATCGAAGCGCTGGCGCGCGGCATGGCCGAAGGCATGCAGTTCGGCTTTTTGTTCGATCAGCAGCGCCGCCTGCTCTCGATCGGGTGCACCGCGGATGGCACCCTCGACTCCAACTGCTACGACCTGCTCGCCTCCGAGGCGCGCCTGGCGAGCTTCTTCGCAATCGCGAAAAACGACATTCCGGCGCGCCACTGGTTTCGCCTCGGACGCTCGGTCACGCCGGTTGGAAAGGGAGCGGCCCTCATTTCCTGGTCAGGTTCCATGTTCGAATACCTCATGCCGTCGCTGGTGATGCGCGCGCCTGCAGGGAGCTTGCTGGAGCAGACCAACCGGCTGATTGTTCAGCGGCAGATCGGCTATGGCGCGGAGGTCGGCACTCCGTGGGGAATTTCCGAATCCGCCTACAATGCCCGCGACCTCGAGCTCACCTATCAATATTCAAACTTCGGCGTCCCCGGTCTCGGGCTCAAGCGCGGCCTGAGCGAGAATACGGTCATCGCACCCTACGCCACCGCTCTTGCGGCCATGGTCGATCCCGAAAAGGCGATGCGCAATTTCGAGCGTCTGGCCGCCATCGGCGCGCGCGGCCGCTACGGCTTTTATGAGGCGCTCGACTATACCCGTTCGCGGCTGCCGGACGACGCCGACGTCGCCATCGTGCGGGCGTACATGGCACATCATCAGGGCATGACGATCGTGGGCATTGCAAACGTGCTGCTCGACGGCACGATGCGCGGTCGATTTCACGCCGAACCCAGCGTTCAAGCGACGGAATTACTGTTGCAGGAGCGCGCGCCGCGCGATGTCTCGGCCGTTCATCCGCGGGCGGAGGAAGTGAACACTGCGGCGCCGCTCACTGACACCCGGCTCCCGGAAGTTCGTCGTCTGCACAGCGCACACGATGCCGTGCCGCAAACGCATCTGCTCTCGAATGGACGCTACTCCGTGATGATCACCAGTGCCGGTTCCGGCTACAGCCGCTGGCGCGATATCGGGGTGACCCGCTGGCGGGAAGACGCCACGCGTGACGACACCGGCAGCTACGTCTTCCTGCGCGATGTCGAGAGTGGATCCGTCTGGTCGGCCGGCTATCAGCCGAGCGGCGTTGAGCCTGAGACCTACCAGGTCACCTTGACCGAGGATCGGGCGGAATTCATTCGCACCGATGGCACGCTCACGTCGACCCTGGAGATCGTGGTATCGCCCGAAGACGACGCCGAAGTCCGGCGCCTGTCGATCGCCAACATGGGTCATCGGGACCGCGAGATCGAGGTGACGTCCTATGCGGAGCTGGTGCTTGCTCCGCCCGCCGCCGATGCGGCACATCAGACGTTTCTGAAGCTCTTCGTGCAAACCGAGTATGTCGCCAAACTACAGACGCTGCTCGCGACCCGCCGCAAGCGTAGCCCCAACGAGCCTGACATTTGGGTGGCGCACCACGCGGTCGTTGAAGGCGCGGTGTCGGGCGAGCCGGAATTCGAAACGGATCGGGCCCGATTTCTCGGCCGCGGGCGGGAAGCGAGATCACCGCTGGCCGTGGTGGACGGGCGGCGCTTGTCCAACACGGTGGGAACGGTTCTGGACCCGGTGTTTGCGCTTCGATACCGGCTCATGGTGCCTGCCGGCACGACCACCCGAATTGCCTTCTGGACCGGCGTGGCGTCGTCGCGCGAAGGCGTGCTCGATCTGCTCGACAAACACCACGAAGCCAATTCGTTCGTGCGTGCGGCGACTCTCGCCTGGACCCAGGCGCAAGTGGAGTTGCGTCATTTGGGCATCGACTCGGCCGATGCTGGCCTGTTTCAACGCCTGGCAGGCCACCTGCTTTACGCCGACGCGTCGATGCGGCCGCCCTCTGCCACGATACGCGACGGCGCCGGTCCGCCGGCGGGGTTGTGGGCGCAGAGAATTTCAGGCGATATTCCGATTCTGCTGCTGCGCATCGATGCCGCCGAAGATACTGCCATTGCCCATCAACTGCTGCAGGCGCATGAGTACTGGCGGATGAAGGGCCTCGCCGCGGATCTGGTGATCCTGAACGAGCGTGCGGCCTCCTATGTCCAGGATCTGCAAAACGCGCTGGAAACGCTGGTGCGCATGAGCCAGTCGCGGCCGCAGCCGGGGACGCACAGCGTGCGCGGCTCGGTGTTCGTGCTGCGCGCCGACCTCATCTCCGAACAGACGCGCACGCTGCTATCGGCCGTGGCGCGAGTCGTGCTGGTTGCCCGGCGCGGCGACCTCGCCGATCAAATGGATCGCGTCCGCAAGGCCGCCGTGCCCAACCCGCTGGTGCCGAAGCGCGTGCCGAAGAGCGATGCGCCGGCGATCGCAGCCGCGCCGCTCGATCTGGAGTTCTTCAATGGCCTGGGAGGCTTCGGCGCACAGGGCCGCGAATATGTGACCGTTCTCGGCCCGGGACAGTCGACCCCTGCGCCATGGATCAATGTGATCGCCAATCCACACTTTGGTTTTCAGGTTGCGGCCGATGGCAGCGGCTTCACCTGGGCGCTCAACAGCCGGGAACATCAGATCACTCCCTGGTCCAACGACCCGGTCGCCGATCGCCCCGGCGAGGTGTTGTATCTGCGCGATGAGGACAGCGGCGAGGTGTGGGGACCGACGGCCGCGCCGATCCGCGACCCGAATGCGACCTATATTGCGCGCCACGGTCAGGGATACAGCCGGTTCGAGCATGCCGCACACGGCATCGAGCTGGATTTGCTCATGTATGTCCCGATGGGCGACCCCATCAAGATCTCGCGTCTGAAGGTGCGCAATACTTCGCAGACCACCCGACGGCTTTCCATCACTGCCTACGCCGAATGGGTGTTGGGCGCTTCGCGCGGCGCCTCGGCGCCGTTCATCCTGACCGACCTTGACGCAGAGACCGGCGCGCTGTTCGCCCGCAATCCGTGGGACGCGGCCTTCGGCACTCGAGTCGCCTTTGCGGATCTCGCCGGACGGCAGTCGCAGTGGACCGCGGACCGGGGCGAATTCCTCGGGCGCCATGGCACGCTCGAAATGCCCGCTGCTCTGGCGTCGCGGACACTCATGTCCCGGCGCGCCGGGGCCGGGCTCGATCCCTGCTGCGCTCTGCAGACGTCGATTGCGCTGGAACCCGGCCAGAGCACGGAAGTCGTCTTCTTCCTGGGTGAAGCCGAAAACGCATTGGCTGCGCAGGCACTGCTCAGCCGTTACCGCAGCATCGATCTCGACGCGGTGTTTCGCGAAGTGCGGGAGCACTGGGAACACATTCTCGGTGCCGTGCAGGTGAAAACGCCGGACCGGTCCATGGACATCATCCTCAATGGTTGGATGCTGTACCAGGCGCTCGCCTGCCGCATCTGGGCACGAACCGCTTTTTATCAGGCCAGCGGCGCCTACGGCTTCCGCGATCAGCTGCAGGATGGCATGGCGCTTGCCGTCGTGCGGCCGGACCTGACGCGCGAGCACTTGCTGCGCGCCGGCGCGCGCCAATTCGTTGCAGGCGATCTGCAGCATTGGTGGCTGCCCCCGGTCGCCGGCTCGACCGGTCAGGGGGTTCGCACGCGCATCAGCGATGATGTGGTGTGGCTCGCCTATTGCGCCATGCAGTACATCGATACAACGGGTGACGCGGCCGTGCTCGACGAGCGGATCCCGTTTCTCGAGGGACGCGCCCTGCAGCCGGAGGAGCACGACGCATTCTTCATGCCTGCGGTCTCGGAAGAAACCGCGACGCTGTTTGAGCATTGCGCACGAGCCCTCGATCATGGGTTGCAAGTCGGCGAGCACGGCCTGCCGCTGTTCGGCACCGGTGACTGGAACGACGGCATGAATCGTGTGGGCGAGAAGGGCAAGGGCGAGAGCGTCTGGCTCGGATGGTTCCTGCATGCGACTTTGGTGTCGTTCGCACCCGTGGCTGCCGCGCGCGGCGATCATGTCCGCGCCACCCGGTGGCTGACGCACGCCGCTGCGCTGAAGAACGCCCTCGAGCAGGCATGGGACGGCGACTGGTACAGGCGCGGCTACTTCGATGACGGAACGCCGCTGGGATCGGCCGCGAGCGCCGAATGCCGCATCGACTCCATCGCGCAGTCATGGAGCGTGATTTCCGGAGCCGCGGACGCCGGGCGTGCCGAGCGCGCGATGGGCAATGTGGCCAGCCACCTGGTCCAGGACGACACCGGCCTGGTGTTGCTGTTCGCGCCGCCATTCGATCACATCCAGCACGACCCCGGTTATATCAAGGGGTATCCGCCCGGCATTCGGGAAAATGGCGGACAATACACTCATGCCGCCGTGTGGACGGTCATTGCGCAAGCCATCCTAGGGGCTGGAGCACAAGCCACAAAGCTGTTCTCGCTACTCAATCCCATCAGCCACACCTGCACCCGTGCCGACGTCCAGCGCTACAAGGTCGAACCCTATGTGGTGGCCGCGGACGTCTATTCAGTAGCTCCGCACGTCGGGCGAGGCGGTTGGACGTGGTACACCGGATCCGCCAGCTGGATGTACCGCGCCGGTCTCGAGTGGATCCTGGGATTTCGGGTGCGGGCAGGCAAACTATTGCTGACGCCGTGCGTACCTGCGGATTGGCCGCACTTTGAGATTGTCTTCAAGCATGGGTCCGCGCGCTACGAGATCCGGGTCGACAATCCGCATGGCGTGTGCCACGGGGTCGCTCAGGTCGAATTGGATGGCGAGACGCTTGCGGCGGGCGAGACTCAAATCGTCCTGGTCGACGATGGCCGGACGCACCAGATAGGAGTGATACTGGGATGCCGCGCTAAACCAGCAGGCCCTTGACGCGGCTTGCCAACGCCTCCATGCCGAATGGCTTCATCAGCACGGACATTCCGGCCTCGATATGCCCGTGACTCAGCACGGCTTTATCCGCGAAGCCGGTAATGAACAGTACCTTCAATGCAGGCCGGAGCTCGCGCGCCGCCTCCGCGACCTGCCCCCCATCCATGCCGCCCGGCAGCCCGATATCCGTGATCAGGAGGTCAATGCGCACGGCGGATCGCAGCATCTTGAGTGCTGAGGGACCGTCTGTGGCTTCGATCACGATGTATCCCGCTTCCCTCAGCACGTCGTTGACCAACATTCGCACCAGTGGTTCGTCATCGATCACCAATACGGTTTCGCCCTGATTCGCCTGTGCCACGTCCGCCAAATCCGGCGGCGCTTCGATGGTCTTGGCTTCACCGATGTGTCGCGGCAAATACAGACACACGGTCGAGCCGTGGCCAACCTGTGAATGGATGCGAACCTGGCCGCCCGACTGGCGCGCGAAACCATAGGTCATCGATAGCCCGAGTCCGGTTCCCGCGCCCAAGGGCTTGGTGGTGAAAAATGGATCAAAGGCGCGCGCGATGACCGCAGGCGTCATTCCAACGCCGGTGTCGGTGACGCACAGCGTCACGTATTCTCCGGCGGGGACGTCGCGCTCCCGGGCGCCGCGCTCATCGACCGATTCATTGTTCGTTTCGACCTTGAGCGAGCCACCGTCGGGCATCGCGTCGCGCGCATTGATGCACAAGTTCAGCAGCGCATTCTCCAGCTGATTCGGATCGATGTCGGTGATCCACAAGTTCGCGGCCCCCACCACTTCGACCTTGACCGACGGACCCACCGTGCGATCGATCAAGTCCTCCATGCCGGCGACCAGGCGATTGAGGTTTGTGGGCTTGGAATCGAGAGGCTGACGCCGGGCAAAGGCGAGCAACCGATGTGTTAGAGCGGCCGCCCGCTTGGTGGCACTCTGGGCGGTGACTATGTAGCGTTCCGCTTCCTTGATCCGGCCTTGCGTCAGCCGATTGCTCAGCAACTCCAGGCTTCCGGCTATTGCCATCAGTAAATTGTTGAAGTCGTGGGCAATGCCGCCGGTGAGTTCGCCGACCGCTTCCATTTTCTGCGACTGTCGCAGTGCGTCGAGCGCCGCTGCCAATTCGGTTCGGGCCTCCCTCTCCTGCGTCACATCGCGGCCGCTGCAATAGAATTTACCCGCTTCCGGCACCGCGGCCCACGACAGCCATCGATACTCACCGTCGGCCCGCCGGTAGCGGTTTTCGAAATGCAGCACGCCGTTGGCTTCGGCTTCGGCATCTTTGAAGCTGATGCGGGTTTTTTCCACGTCATCCGGATGAATCAAATCAAAGATTGAGGTCGCGAGAATGGACTCGGATTTCCAGCCCAGCGCGGTGGTCCAGGCGGGGTTCGTGCTCTCGAAATAGCCGTCTGCGTTGAGAATGCCCAGAAGGTCGCTGCTCAACTCCCAGAGGCGTTCGCGATCCACAGATTGGTTTCTCGTCGGCGTAGCAAAGGCGATTTTCGGATTTTGCACCTGCACCCCTTCCAGAAGGACGCCACGACGAAGACTCCCACAGCGATGGGTACAACGTAGTGTAAGTCTTACGTCACCTCCGTCTGTGCGTTACCGAACCTAGTGAGACAAGAAGCGTGTGTAGATCTCT
>DATLVV010000434.1:0-6674 GCA_035577165.1 Steroidobacteraceae bacterium
ACCTTGATCGGAAACACCGCCGCGTAGCGATTCTTGTAGTCGTTCTCCGAAATGGCAGTGCCGAACGCCTCCGCCAGGTGGCGCAGGCGGTGCGCCAGAATGTCGGAGAAGCGGATGACCACCGGCGTGTGCAGGTCGCGGGCCTTCAACCCCTGCACCACGTCGTAGAGATCGATCTCGCGCGCGGCGTCCATGCTGGGCCGGACGACCACATGACCCGCATCGTTGATCGAGAAGTAACCCTTGCCCCAGGCTTCCACCTGGTACAGGTCCAGCGACTGTTCGATCTTCCACGCGTTGATAGGCAGCAATTTGGCGGGTGTGTTCATGTCGCGCGCACGATAACAAATTGGTGCTGCATGTAAATGACTGTGCGCGGCGACTGTGAGCGATGCCCGCGGCGCCTAGCCGCGGGCGACGGGCCGCCGGGGATCGCGGATCCACTCGCTCCAGGATCCGGCGTACAGGCGCCCGCCGGGAATTCCGGCTGCCTCGAGGCTCAGCAGATGATGGCAGGCGGTGACGCCGGAGCCGCACATGGCGATGAGCTGCCCGGCATTCTTCCCGGCGAGCCGTTCCCGCCAGCGTCGCTCGAGCTCGGCGGCGGGCAGGAAACGCCCATCGGCGCCGAGATTGGCGGTGAACGGGTGGTTGACGGCGCCGGGCACGTGGCCGGCGACTGGGTCGATGGGTTCGACCGAGCCGGCGAAGCGCTCCGCCGCGCGCGCGTCCACCAAGAGGTGAGTGCCGGCTTGCAGGGCGCGCTCGAGGTCGGCGGTGCTGAGCACGGCCCGCGGGTCGACGCGCGGCGTGAAGCGCGCGGTGCGGGCGGTTCGGGTGGCGGCCTCGCCCGACTCCACGGCGCCGCCGGCGGCGACCCAGGCCTTGAAGCCGCCGTCGAGGACGGCCACCGCCTCATGTCCCAACCAGCGCAACATCCACCACAGACGAGCCGCCATCGATGAGTTGGCATCATCGTAGGCGACCACCTGGGTGTCGTCGCCGACCCCAAGCTCGCCCAAGCGGGCGGCGAAGACATCCGGCGCCGGCAAGGGATGGCGGCCGGTGTGAGCGGTGACGGGCGACGACAAGTCCCGATTGAGGTCGGCGTAGCGCGCGCCGGGAATGTGCCCTTTCACGTAGGCCTCGAGCCCGCCCGCGGGGTTCATGAGATCGAAACGGCAGTCGATGACGGCCAACTGCGGTTGGCCGAGCAGCCGGCGCAGCGAGTCGGCGTCGATCAGGGTCTTGAGCGGCATGAATGGCAGCTTAACGCGACGATGGATGAACTTCATCGCTACAATGAAGGAATGGCAATCACTCTTTATTGGGGCAGCGGCAGTCCGTTCTCGTGGCGGGTACTGCTGGCGCTCGAGCACAAGGGGCTGCCGTACGAGTCGCAGCTGCTGCACTTCGACAAGCAGGAGCAGCAGTCGCCGCAGATGCTGAAGCTCAATCCGCGCGGCCGCGTGCCGGTGCTCAAGGACGGCGACTACGTGGTGTTCGAATCGGTGGCGGTGCTGTACTACCTGGACGTCAAGTACCCGCAGTCGCCCATTTTCGGCGCCAGCCCCGAGGAAGCCGGCGTCATCATGCGCGTCATCTGCGAATTCATGACCTACGCCGAGCCGTCGCTGCTCAAGATCACCGGGGCGATTTTCAGCAACGACGTGGCGGATCACATTGATGAGCTCACGGACGCCATGCACATCGTGGCGCGCGAAGCGCGCACCATCGAGGGACGCCTCAGCAAGGAACTGTGGATCGTCGGCGCCAATTATTCCGCCACCGACATGGTGATCTTTCCGTGGATCCAGGTGCTG
This sequence comes from Steroidobacteraceae bacterium, assembly GCA_035577165.1. Classification (GTDB taxonomy): domain Bacteria; phylum Pseudomonadota; class Gammaproteobacteria; order Steroidobacterales; family Steroidobacteraceae; genus Bog-1198. Next base: position 1,824 of record DATLVV010000434.1, read on the forward strand.
CGCCGCGCCTTGGATCGAAGCGCCGCCGCCGAGTTGGGTGCGCGCTTCCTGCCCATGGAGCGCAATTACCCGGCCCTGGCGCGCTGGATTCATCGCATCGAGGCGCTGCCCGGCTACGAACGCACCTACCCGCCTCATTGGCGCGAAAGCTGAAATTTCGGCCGCCGCCAGGTAGGCTGGCGGTCCGCCCCCCGGGCGTCAAACAAGGGACAAACAAAAATGGTGCATGTGACATTTGCGGGCAAGATCGTGTTTGTGGGTTTCGGCAGCATCGGACAGGGTGTCTTGCCACTGATCTTGCGTCACATCGGCATCGCGCACGAGCGCATCACCATCGTCACCGCGGAAGACAAGGGGCGCAGCGAAGCCGAACAATTCGGCGTGAAATTCGTCAAGACCGCGCTGACGCGCGACAACTACCGGCAGGTGCTGGAGCCGCTGCTGGCCAAGGGCGATTTCCTGCTGAACCTGTCGGTGGACGTGTCGAGCGTCGCGCTGGTCAAGCTGGCGCGCGAACGCGGCGTGCTGTATCTCGACACTTGCATCGAGCCGTGGGCCGGCGGCTACACCGATCCGCATGCCAGCGTGGATTCGCGCAGCAACTACACCATGCGCCTCGAGGCGCTGGCGCTCCGGCAAGGGGCCAAGAACGCGCCGACCGCGGTGCTCACGCATGGCGCCAACCCGGGCCTGGTGTCGCACATGGTCAAGCAGGCGCTGCTCAACATCGCCAAGGACACCGGGGTGGACGCGGGCAAGCCCGCCAGCCGCGAGGCGTGGGCGAAGCTCGCGCAGACGCTCGGTATCAAGGTCATTCACGTCGCCGAACGCGACACGCAGGTGACCAACGTGCCGAAACAGGCCAACGAATTCGTCAATACCTGGTCGGTGGACGGCTTCGTCAGCGAGGGGGCTCAGCCCGCCGAACTCGGCTGGGGGAGTCACGAGAAGCACTTCCCGGCCGACGGCGGGCGTCACACCGTGGGATCGGGCTGCGCAATCTACTTGAATCGTCCCGGCGCCGGCACCCGGGTGCGCACCTGGACCCCCAAGGCGGGACATTTCCACGCATTTCTGATCACGCATTCCGAGGCCATCTCCTTCGCCGACTACTACACGGTGATGGACGGGGAGCGCGTGGCATACCGGCCGACCAGCCACTATGCCTATCACCCCAGCGACAATGCGGTGTTGTCGGTGCACGAGTTTGCAGGCAACAACTGGCATGTGCAGGATCACAAACGCATCATGCTGAACGAAATCACCGGCGGCATCGATGAGCTCGGGGTGCTGCTCGCCGGACACAAGAAGAATGCCTATTGGTACGGCTCGCAGCTATCGATCGAGGAGGCGCGTAAATTGGCGCCCTACAACAGCGCCACCAGTCTGCAAGTCACCTCGGCCGCATTGGCGGGGATGATCTGGGCCATGGAGAATCCCACGCGCGGCGTCGTCGAACCCGACGAAATGGACTATCAGCGCCCGCTCGAGATCTGCATGCCCTATTTGGGGACGGTGGTCGGCGAGTACACGGATTGGACGCCCCTGTACCAGCGAGGCGAATTGTTTGCCGAGGACATCGACGCCGCGGATCCGTGGCAGTTCAAGAACGTTCGGGTGCTCTAGGAGCCCGGCTCCCGGGGGCCCGGCTTCGGTCCGTAGCGGATCGCCAAAATCGCAAACAGCGTGGTGCCGGCGGGCAGCGCCACGCTGAATTCATCATCGAGACGCTTGCCGAGCAGGGCGCGTCCCAAGGGCGAATCCATGCTGATGTAGTTCTCGGCCATGTCGAATTCGTCGGGTCCGACCAGGCGATACCAATGCTCGGCGCGGCGGCCGCCGCAATCGCTTTCAACTTGTACCCAGGCGCCGAAGTAGACGCGCTCAGGATCGCGGCGGCCGCCGTCGGTCGCGTGATCGACGATGGTCATGCCCTCGAGACGCTTGCGCAGAAAGCGCACCCGCCGATCGATTTCGTGCAGGCGTTTCTTGCCGTAGGTGTATTCGGCATTTTCGGAGCGATCGCCCTGCGCTGCGGCTTCGGCCACCGCGAGCGTCACCCGCGGACGCTCCTCATGCCACAGCTGATCGAGTTCATCCTTGAGGCGCTTGGCGCCTTCCGGGGTGATGTATTTGGAGCCGGGCGGGGTGGGCGGACGGTATCTTGACACGGTGCATCAAAGTATAGACGTTCCAGGACGTGAACCAAGTTCTGAACCGGTCGCAAATGACTGAGCCGCGGTTCACAGATTGCGCGGGCGGCGAATCTTAAGCTGCATACCCATGAGCGCTAAATATTACACCCACTTTATCGCGCAATCGGAAGGGGCAGCCGAGTACAACGAATATCGCGGCGTGGTCGAACTCGTCGATCGCGCGGGTAAAGTTGAAGGCGATCGCGCCATCGCGCGGATGCTGGCCCGCAGCTTCGATCTCGAGGAAAGCGATATTCAAGTATTGCAATGGGACCATTTGCACTAGCCTCAACCAGTCAGATCCCCTAGCGGGCTTTACTTCCCTTCATTGAAGTCCGCCTCTCAAGCCCCGAGTGCTTACTCGGGGCTTTTTTTCGACGGTGATAGACTGTGCCCCAAGCCCCACCACGGGGTAGGAGGGGACCCATGCGCAATTTCGCTTTGATATTGGCCGCGTTCGCCGGTTTGCTGTTGTCGGGCTGCGGTTACAACACGATGCAAAGTCAGGACGAGTCTATCAAGTCCGCGTGGTCGGAGGTCCTGAATCAATATCAACGCCGCGCCGATCTCATCCCCAGCCTGGTCAACACGGTGAAAGGCTACGCCCAGCAGGAAAGTTCGGTGCTCCTGGGGGTGACCGAGGCCCGTGCCAAAGTCGGTGCCATCCAGGCGACGCCTGAGCTGGTCAACGATCCGGCCGCCTTCGCCAAGTTTCAAGCCGCCCAGGGAGAGCTGTCGAACGCCCTGTCGCGCCTGTTGGTGGTCACCGAAAACTATCCGCAATTGAAATCCGACCAGAATTTCCGCGACCTGCAGGCGCAGCTCGAGGGCACCGAGAATCGCATCACGGTGGCGCGCAACCGCTATATCCAGTCCGTGAGGGATTACAACGTGTCCGTGCGCTCCTTCCCCAGCAACCTCACGGCCATGATCTTCGGTTACAAACCGAAGCCGAACTTCGCCGTGGAGAATGAAGCGGCGATTTCCAAACCGCCGAGCGTCGATTTCAGCAAGCCCACCCCGCCGCCGGCGCAGTAGGAGCCCAATGTTCGGTCGAGCCGCCGTCGCGTTGGCGCTGCTGCTGGCGGCAGGGTCGGCCGGCGCGGAGGTGGCCGTGCCGCCGCTGAGTGCGCGGGTCACCGACCTCACCGGCACGCTGTCGGGCGAGGCGGTGAACCGCATCGAGAGCAAACTCGCGGCCTTCGAGGCGAAGAAGGGCAGCCAGATCGCGGTGCTCATCGTGCCCACCACCCAACCCGAAGATATCGATCAGTTCGGCATCCGCGTCGAGGACGCATGGAAGCTGGGCCGCAAGGGGGTGGATGACGGGGCGTATCTGATCGTGGCGAAGAACGACCGGCGCGTACGCATCGAAGTGGGATACGGATTGGAAGGTGCGTTGCCCGACGCGATCGCCAACCGCATCGTCGAGGAGACCATCGCGCCGCATTTCAAAGCGGGCGATTTCGACGGCGGAATCGAGGCCGGAGTCAACCAAATGATGGCCGTGGTCAACGGCGAGCCGCTGCCCGCTCCGGATCGAAAATGGGAACACCGCGGCGGCCTGGGCAATATGTTGCCGCTGCTGCTGGTGGTGGTGTTCGTGGCGAGCGGGGTGCTGCGCGCGATATTCGGACGCTTGTTCGGGTCATTGGCCACCGGCGGCATCGCCGGCGGCTTGGCATGGCTGCTCAGCCACTTGCTGCCCATCGGTCTGGGCGCCGGGGTGGTGGCCTTCATGTTTGCCATGCTGGCAGGCGGGACTTCGCGAGGCTGGTCGGCCGGCCGCGGATGGGGCGGGGGCTTCGGCGGGGGACTGGGCGGAGGTTTCGGCGGCGGGGGCTTCGGAGGGGGTGGCGGAGGTGGATTCAGCGGCGGCGGCGGCGGCGGCGGAGGCGGCGGCGCCTCCGGGAGTTGGTAATGCAAACCTGGCGCCTGATCCGCCATGCCACCGCGACCCACTGGCGCACGCGCATGCTGTTTTCCGGCGCGACCTTGGATGCCATCGAGCAGGCCATCGCCCGCGCCGAACTCACCCATGCCGGGGAAATCCGCTTCGCCGTCGAAACCGCGCTGGCGCCGCTGCACATTCTGAACGGCGTGACGCCGCGGGGCCGCGCGCTCGACGTTTTCGCGCATTTGCGCGTCTGGGACACCGAACACAACAACGGCGTGTTGATTTACGTCCAGGTGGCGGATCGGGACGTGGAAATAGTCGCTGACCGGGGCTTTGAAGCACGGGTCAGTCCCGCCGAATGGGAGGCGGTGTGCCGCCTGATGGAAGAACATTACCGCGCCGGGCGGTTTCAGGCGGGCTCGGTGGCCGGGGTGGATGCCATTGCCAATTTGCTGGCCCGCCACTTTCCTCAAGGCCAAGGCCGGTCGGCCGGTTCACGCAATCAATTGCCTGACCGACCGACTTTGCTGTAGATAGGGCCCATGAAGATAGTCACCCTTGCCGTTTGCATCGGCGCTTTGGCGCTTTGCGGCTGTTCGCTGTTCAGGCCCGCTCCCAAGGCGCCGCCGCCCGTGGTCGAGCTGCCCCCGCCGCCGCCGCCCTTACCCATGCCCACTGCCACCCATAAATCCGAGGTCGATCCCGGCAGCGATATCGTGGGCTACGTGCAGAAGACCATCGTCGGCAAAGACGACACGC
>DATLVV010000435.1:0-11206 GCA_035577165.1 Steroidobacteraceae bacterium
TTGAAGAAATGCCGGCCGCGCCGCGTCTTGGTGATTTCGGCGAACAGCTGCTGGTAGTCGCTTTCGTTGTTCACCGGATCGATGGCCGCGGAATTCACGATCAGCAACGGCGATGCGTCGTAGCTGTGGAAGAAGCGCGCATAGGCCTGGGTCAGTTTTTCCAGGTAGCCGCGCTCGATATGCTGCTCATAGCGAATGCCGCGCTTGGCGATGCGATCCACCAGCACGTCGACGGGCGCCTGCAAGTACACGACCAGATCCGGCTTGGGCGCATCGACGACGATTCGTTCGTAGACCTTTTCATACAGGGCGTATTCCGCGTCGTCCAGGGTGACACGCGCAAACAGCCGATCTTTTTCCAGCAGATAATCCGCCACGCGCACGGCGCCGAACAGATCCTCCTGCCTGACATCCTCCAACTGGCGCGACCGCTGAAACAGAAAGAACAGCTGGGTCTGAAAAGCCGCCGCCCGCGGATTCTTGTAGAAGCGCTCGAGAAAGGGATTCTGATCCGCCTGTTCCAGCACGAGCTGGCCGCCGAGCGACTGTCCCAGGCGGCGCGCCAAACTGGTCTTGCCGACGCCGATCGGACCTTCGACGACGATGAATCGGTGCGGTATTGCGCTCACCATTGACAGTTCTCGTGCGATTCCATGACTGCTATCCCGTCATCGCCAACGGCGCGCAGCAGCTCCGACACGTTGCCGTGACCTGGAATCGCAAGCGTGGGGGCGATGTCCGCCAGAGGATACAGGACGAAGTTGCGCATCGACACTCCGGGATGCGGCAGCGTCAATCCAGGTTCGTCGACGGTCTCGCCCGGCATCCAAACCAGATCCAGATCGATCACCCGCGGCCCCCAACGCTCCTGCCGCTTGCGGCCCATGGACTCCTCGATTTGCAGCAGGGCGTCGAGCAACTCGCGCGCGCGCAGCTGCGTCAATAATCCCGCCGCCGCATTCACGAAGTAAGGTTGATCCTGCGGACCCATCGGGCGGGTTTTGTAGAGCCGTGAGCGCAGCAATGCACGGGTCTGCGGCAACGACGCGAGTCGCACCAAGGCCGTCTGCACCTGCGCCAGCGGGTCGTTGAGATTGCTGCCGATCGCCACATAGGCGGGGCGCCACGATGGGTTGGCCATAGCGCGGCTCCAAGAGTCCTAGCTGCGCGCCGCTCCGCCGCGTCTGCGGCGGCGGCGCCGGCGGCCGGCGGGCGGCGCAGTGTCGCCCTCGGCGGCCGGATCCGCGGGCCGCGCCTGTACCAGTGCCATGCGCTCCTCCTGCGGCAACAGCTGAATGTCGGTCCACCATTTCGCGAGTTCCGGATCCGCCACTCCGACTTGCGCGCGCAGCAGCAGGAAATCATATGCCGCGCGAAAACGCGGATGCTGCAGCAGGCTCAGCGACTTCGCGCCGCTGCGGCGATTGAAGCGCGGCTGCAGCATCAGCAATTCCCGCATGGGAATCGCGAAACGCCGTGGGATGGCCACGCGCGACTGCTGCGCCCGAAGGACGGTATCGCAGGCTTGCATCAGCTGCGCCAGGTCCGGCGCCGGACCGGCCTGTCGTTCGTTGAGTTCGCGCAGCACTGCACTCCACAGCAGCACCGCAAACAAGAAGGTTGGAGTCACGGGCTTATCGGCGGCGATGCGCTCATCGGTGTTGATCAAGCCGCGATCGAGCATCTGTTCAGCGTAGGCATACGGCGGCAGTGCGAAGGCGGCGGCCGACATCGGAAACAAGTGCTCGAATAGTCCGTATTGCTTCAGCAGCCGGTAGGACTTCGCACCGAAGCCCGACAAGAACAGCTTCAGACATTCGTCGAACAATCGCGCCGGAGGTACTCCGTCCAACAAGTTCGCGAGCCTGGCGATCGGCGCCTCGGTCTGCGGTTCGATCGAGAAGTCGAGTTTGGCCGCAAACCGGATGGCGCGCAGCATGCGCACCGGATCCTCGCGATATCGCGTCTCCGGATCGCCGATCAGCTTCAGGCGCCGCGCACGCACATCGCTGACGCCGTCGACGAAGTCCCAGACTGAAAAATCTTCGATGTTGTAGTAGAGGCCGTTGGCGGCAAAATCACGCCGCCACACATCCTCCTCGATGGTGCCGTAGATATTGTCCCGCAGGATGCGCCCGGTGCGGTCGAAGGCGCGATGTTCGGAATCGCCTGCGGCAGCCGGCTCGGCCACGTTGCCATCAGGGTCAGCCCGCTCGCTCTCCGAGTCGGAATCGGCATCCTCGGCATCTTCCCGTTCCGGCGCCGCGGCCGCGCGAAAGGTCGCCACCTCGATGATTTCCTGCCCGAAATGCACGTGAGCGAGACGAAAGCGCCGGCCGATCAGGCGGCAATTGCGGAACAAATGCCGCACCTCTTCCGGCAGAGCGTTGGTCGCCACGTCGAAATCCTTCGGCGTGATACCCAGGAGCAAATCACGGACCGCCCCGCCCACCAGGAATCCCTGGTATCCCGCATCTCTGAGCCGGTACAGGACTTTGAGGGCGTTGGGAGAGATCGCCGACCGCGATATCGAATGCTCAGAGCGGGGGATGATCAAGGGGGCCAATGGGGTCGACGATGCGTTCAAAAAGAGGAGTTCCGCTTGAGTCCAAAAAATTGGCCCGTATACTACCAGCCCTCTTCGGATCAAGCGCCCAGAACCGCGAACATCGCTCCCTTCGTCTAGAGGCCTAGGACATTGCCCTCTCAAGGCAAGTACACGAGTTCGAATCTCGTAGGGAGCGCCACCTTGTGGCGTCATCGGCCATCAAATCAATGAGTTAGGGCTCCAGCAGCGGGTGACCCTTGGGCAATTGATGCGCGTACCAGGTCGCGAGCCGATGCCGGATGGTTTTTTCGCTGACCTCAACCTCGGGCATGGGTGCAATGACTTTGTCGTGCACCAGCAAGCGGTAGACGTACAGCGCCTTGTCGCTTGCCGAATCGGTCGGCTCGAACTCGACGGCACCGCGGCCTTCGGCGTATTGAACGCCGGCGAGCAAGGCTGCTTTGAATAATTCGTGTTCGTGCTTGAGTTTTTTCATACACCACCCGTGCGTAAGCATACGCGGCGGGGGTGTTATGTACACGCCCGCGCGAGGCGGCCCCTTGTCAACGCGCGCGGTGATCGACCGTTGCTGCTATAGAGTTCACAAGGGAGTGCCATCATGGCGCGCAATGCGATTCGATTCTTGTCAGTCGGACTGACCGCCGCACTGAGCGCCGCGTGCGGCGGCGGCAACAATGGCAGCACGCCGAATCCCATGCCGACTTCGCAGACCGGCGCCGTGTCGATGGTCATCACCGACGCGTCCTCGGAAGTCTGGGCAACAATCGGCGTGAAGGTTCTCGCCATCGCACTGGTGCCGCAAGGCGGCGGCGGCAACGTCGCGGTTTACACCGCGCCGACGACCGTACCTCTGGTCAACCTGGCGCAGCCGGATCAGATTGCCGAAATTCTCGGCAACGCCAGCGTACCGGCCGGAACCTATACCGGAGCGGTGCTCACGATCAGCGCCGACCCGGGGCACACCCAGGGCATGGCGCCGAATCTGACCGCGTCCGTCAAGGTAGACTTTGTTGCGCCGTTCAATGGGCCGCTGCACCACCGGCCGCTGCACGACCTGACGCGTCCGGTCCCGCGCCATATGTACGGCGACGTGACGTCGATTGCGTCGGACAACGCATCCATCACGGTTACCAAGGAGTTCCCGGTGGAGCCCGCCGTCAGTCCCGAGACCGCCGTCGCCACGACCCAGTCGCTGCAAATCTTGGCCGACTCGACCAACGGCACGATTTTCTACGACGTGGATGCCAAGTCGCATTCGGTGATCAAGGATTTCTCCTCGGAATCCAACCTGCCGGGCAAGTCGGTGCGAATCGCGGCGCGCTACCAGGAGGACGGCACGCTGGTGGCTACCCGTATCTGGGCCAGCAGCCGGTTCAACAACGTCGTCACGGCCAGTGAATCCGGCGGCGGCCTCGACCAAGGAGCCTAGAGGATTTGCAGCAGCGCCTTGCCCCCGGTCATGACTGCCAGGAGCATCAACAGGCGCAAGACCCAGCGGCGAAAACCCGCTGGGTCTGTCTTTTTGAAGCCGCGGTTGCCCAGCCAGACCCCGGCCGCGAGAGCCGGCAGAAATAACGCAGCGCGCCACAGCGTCGCCGTAGTGAGCAGCCCGCTCCAGCCCTGCCACAAGAGTCCGGTCACGTCGGTGATCAAGAAGAAGGCGATCATGGAGGCGCGCCCGATGGCCGCGCCCGCGGGCGAGCTGAAGAAGAACAGGATCACGGGGGGCCCGCTCATGCCGAAGCTGCCGCTGCATAGCCCCGAGGCCACACCGGTGGTGAATGTGACTTCGGTTCCGGGCATCGACTTCAGCGCATAGCCCCGGGCCAGCAAGATCGCGGCCAGCAATACGAAGACGGCGAGCGCCAAAGTCATGGGAGCGGCCGGAACATGCGCGAGCGCATAGACTCCGAAAGGCGTGCCCACCAGGCAGCCCACGGTGAGCCACAGAAGCGCCCGCCAATGAATATCCCGCCACACCCCGGGCAGGAGATTGGCTCCTGCGACGATGTCCATGATGAAGATCGACGGCACGATCTCGGTCGGCGGCAGAACCAGGGACAATGGCACGATGGCGAACATCGCGAAGCCAAATCCGCCGAATCCTCGCACCACGGCCGCACCGAAAATGCATGCGACCGCGTAGCAGAGAATCAGCGGCTGCATGGAACGCCGTGGACTCCGACTCCGTATCGGTACACGTTCTGGCCGCCGCGATAGCCCGTCATGATGAGAGCGGCCGTCGCCGCCATCAGCAGCACGATGAAAATCCACGACGGCCGCGACTCTTGAGCGGCGCCCGCGCCGCGCCACACCGCCAGCAGCACCAACGCCAGGGTGGCGGACACCGCCCATTTCATGTGCAGGGCAATGGCCTGGTGCGCTTCCGGTCCGGCTTGCAAATGGGTGGTCGCAGCCAGGCCGGTGCCCAGCGCGAACAGTGCGGCAAGGGCGCCTAGGCACAAATTCCATGTGCCCAGCGTGGCGAGCGTTGCGGTATGGCGCTCCGCGCGCAGCAACCGCGCCGCCAACAGCGACAACGCGGCGACGACCCCCAGCGCCAGCGGAAAATGCACCACCATCGGATGCCAGCCCGGAAGCAGGTTCATGACCGGCTCACGGCGTCCGCGCGTTCGCCGTCGCGCAAATGGTTGCGCCACCAGGCAATGGTGTCGCTCAGGCCGGCATCCAGAGTAAATCGCGGCCGCCATCCCGCCTCATCGCGCAAGCGTTTGATCACGGGAATCAGTATCGACGGCTCCCGCGCCGGCGCGGGTCGAGCGCCGAGGCGCAACAGTTCCGGCCTGCCGATCTGTACGCCGATTCGATCGATGAGATCGGCCAGTGCGATGCGCTCATCCGAACCTATGTTGACGGGTCCTTCGAGTTCACTGTCGAGCACGGCTGCAAATGCGGCCCCGACATCGGCAACGTGAAGAAAACTGCGAATCTGTCTGCCATGCGAGTACGGTGCCTCGCGATCCAACAGGAGATTGCGGATCACGGAGGGCACCAGGCGATCGGGATGTTCATACGGCCCGAATTGAAAGAAAATGCGCCCCCAAACAGTCGACAGCTGTTCGCGGCGCCCAAAATCCGCCAGCAACTTTTGCAAGGCGATCTTGCAGGTAGCATAAGGGCTTATGGCGGCCAGAGGGCTCTGCAGTTCATCGCACTCCTCCACCCGCGACCAATCGTACTCCGCGCAACTGCCGGCCATCATGACCCGGGAGCCGCCGTAGGTCCGGAACGAGCGCAGCAGGCGTTCGCTGGCAGAAACCCAGTGAAAATTCTCCGTGCTGTTCCAATACAGGCCGGGGGTCGCAATCCAGGCGAAATGCAGCAGATGCGTCGGTTTCACCGCCGCCAGCAACTCATCCGTGGCCGTTTCGCTCAGCAAATCGGCGATGTGAATTTCCGCGCCGCGCAGTTGCTGCGGGACCTCGCGATCTGCCGTTCCGGAAAGCACTGCATGAACTTCGCATCCCAGGGTCAACAATGCCGGGACGCTCCAGCGGCCGATGAATCCGCCGGCTCCGGTCACGAGTACCCGCTTAGCCTGCATCAGGATAGGACGCATCGCGCGCGGAAATCACCGTGGGCGCCGATGGCCACTCGATCGCGAACGCGGGGTCGTTCCAGCGAAAGCCGCGGCTGGATTCCGGGGTGTATGCCGCCGAGATCATGTAGTACACCTCCGCGTGCTCCGAAAGGCTCAGGAAGCCATGGGCAAATCCCGGCGGGATGAACAACGAGAGGCGATTGGCGGCGGTCAACTCCGCACCGAACCAGCGCCGATAGGTCGGCGAGGACTCGCGAATGTCGACGACGACGTCGAACACCGCGCCGGCCGTGCAACGCACCAGCTTGTGCTCCTCATGCGGGGCGCTCTGATAGTGCAAGCCGCGCAGCGTGCCGGCGCGCGCGTTGTACGACACGCTGCACTGTCGCAACTCGGGCCCCAGCCCGCGCGCCGCGAATTCTTCGGCACAGTAGGAGCGGGCAAAGAATCCACGCTCATCCGCGAGGCGTTCCAGCTCGATCATGTAGACCCCGGCAAGCGGCGACTCAGTGAAGATCATAAACCCGCACCAGCGGCACCGGGGTGACGAAGCGCCCGCCCCACTGGTGGATCTCACGCAGTTGCTGGCGAATTTCTTGCTGCAGATTCCACGGCAGAATCAACACGTAGTCGGGTTTGGATTGCAGCAGCGTTTCCGGTGAGACCACCGGAATATGCGTGCCCGGCAGGAACTTGGATTGCTTGTGCGGATTCCTATCAGCCACCTGCGGGATGTCGGCCGGGGTCAGCGCGCAAAAGTTGAGCAAAGTATTGCCCTTGGCGGCGGCGCCGTAAGCGGCGACCGTCCTGCCCTCGCGTTTCGCCTCGCCGAGAAACTCCAGCAGCGATCGCCGGCAACTCTCAACGCGCGCGGCGAAGCGCAGGTAGCTGGACAGGTCGGCGAGCCCCGCCGCGCCCTCCGACGCGCGCACTGTGCGCAGCAAGGCGCTGTCCTCGAGATCCTTGCGATGCGCGTGCGCGGCGAAAATTCGCAGCGACCCGCCGTGCGTCGGCAGCTGCTCGACATCGTAGAGCCTGAGTGCATGGCGGCTGAATACCTGCTCAATGGCGTACAGCGAGAAATATGAGAAATGCTCGTGATAGATGGTGTCGAATTCCACGTGCTCTATCAGCTCGAGCAGATGCGGAAACTCGATCGTCGCCGTACCGCCGGGCTTGAGCAGCCGCGCAATGCCGGCAACGAAGTCGTTGAGCCGCGGAACATGCGCCAGCACGTTGTTGGCGATGATCAAATCCGCCTGGCGGCCCTTGGCCGCGAGATCTTGGGCGAGTTCCTCGCCGAAGAATTCCACCAGGGTGGGTACGCCGATTTTCTCCGCGGCCGCAGCGACGGTGGCGGATGGATCGATGCCGAGCACGGGCACCCCCATCTCGATGAAATTCTTCAGCAGATAGCCGTCGTTGCTCGCGAGCTCGACCACCAGGCTCTGGGCGCCGAGCGCGAATCGCCGGCGCGCCATGCCGCAGTACTCCTTGGCATGCGCCAGCCACTGATCCGAATAGGACGAAAAATACACGTAATTGCCGAACAGTTCCTGCGGCGCAACGTCATAGTCCAGCTGCACCAGCTTGCAGATTTCACACACCTTGGCGCGCAATGGGTAACGTTTCTCGTCGCGCGCCGCTTGCAAGGAAGCAAGGAAGGCATTCGAAGCGGGCTGCAGCCCCAAATCGGCCATGGTCACGGTCAGGCGGCCGCCACACGAGCGACAGCCCGTCACGGGCCCTACCATGCTACCGGTCCCACAGCTTCCAGGGCGCGTCTCCGCCCTCCCATAGCGCGTTCAGGTTTTGCTTGTCGCGCAGCGTATCCATCGGCTGCCAGAACCCGCGGTGCACCCATGCGGCCAATTGACCGTCCGCAGCCAGACTCTCCATGGGCTCTTTTTCCCAGACCGTGTCGTGACCGTCGATCAATTCGAGCACGCTCGGCTCCAGGACGAAGAAGCCGCCGTTGATGAGACCGCCCTCCGCCGTGGGCTTCTCCTCGAAGGACGTCACCTGCGTGCCCTGCGTGACGATGCGGCCGAAACGCGCCGGCGGGCGCACGCAGGCGACCGTGGCCTTGCGGCCATGATCGGCGTGGAACGCGAGCTGCGCAGCGATGTCGATGTTGGCCAACCCGTCCCCATAGGTCATGCAGAACGATTCTCCGGCCTGCAAATATTTGCGCACATGCAGGAGCCTGCCGCCGGTCTTGCTCTCCTCGCCGGTGTCGATCAGCGTCACTTTCCAAGGTTCGCTGCGGCAATCGTGGTACTCGACGCGGTTCTGCGTCATGTCGAAGGTGACATCCGCCTGATGCAGGAAGTAGTTGGCAAAATATTCCTTGATGATGTAACCCTTGTATCCCAGACAGACGATGAACTCGGTGACGCCAAATGAGGCATACAGCTTCATGATGTGCCAGAGGATTGGCTGGGTGCCGATTTCAACCATGGGTTTGGGGCGCGTGCTCGACTCCTCGGCAATGCGCGTCCCCTTGCCGCCTGCAAGAATCACGCATTTCATGGCGGGTTCTCCGTCAATTCACCATACCGCGCAATTTGCGCTTCTGAAAACACCGCCATGTTCTCTCCCGCCGAATGGGCCAAGTACCAGTCTGCCGTCCACGACAGCGTCTCGCGGATGTCGAATCTGGGTCGCCAGCCGAGCCTCTGCCCGGCCAAGGCCGACGACAGCGTCAGCGCCTGCGCCTCCGGGGGCTGCGGCGCCGGGTCGCGCACCCATCCGGGCCTGCCGGCGAAGCGCGCTCCGAATTCGTCCACCACCTCGCGCACCGTGCAGAAGGATGCCGGGTCCGGTCCGAAATTGACAGCACGCGGCGCCCTATCCGGCGTTTTGACCAAGGCTTCGGCCAGCGACAAATACCCCGACAGGGGTTCGAGCACATGCTGCCAGGGCCGGATGGCGTCAGGATAGCGCAGCGTCACCGCCTGCCCGGATTGAAGCGCCCGGACGCAGTCCGGGATGAGCCGGTCCTGCGACCAGTCGCCGCCGCCCACCACATTACCCGCGCGGGCGCTGGCGATCGGCGGCCCATCGGCAAAGAAACTATCGCGAAAGCTCTGCGTCAGCAATTCCGCGCAAGCCTTGCTGTTGCTGTACGGATCATGTCCGCCCAACCGATCGCTTTCCTCGAAGGCGCGGCGCTGGCTGCGGTTTTCGTACACCTTGTCGCTGGTAACCACGACCACGCACTGCAGGTTGGACAGAGAACGGCACGCCTGCAGCAGCACGGCGGTGCCCATGACATTGGTGGCGTAGGTGGCGAGCGGGTCGCGATACGACTCTCTGACCAGCGCCTGCGCGGCCATGTGGATCACGATCTGCGGGTCGGCCTGCGCCATGGCCTCGCCGACCTGCCGCGGTTCCCGAATGTCGGCGATCACCGAGCGCATCCCGCCCGCCCCTTGAACAACCGGGCCGATCAAGCTCCACAGATTCGGTTCGGCGGTGGGAGGCAATGCATAGCCGGTGACTTCGGCGCCCAGACTCTTCAGCCACAGGCTCATCCATGCGCCCTTGAAGCCGGTATGTCCGGTGAGCAGAACCCGCCGACCGCGCCAAAACTGCATGTCGCTACCGTGGGCTGCAAAAATACGTGGCGTGCATGGTTTGGAGGATACCGGCTTCCGGGACGCGGCGCATTCAGCTCGAGGCCAGCCGACGCAGCAATTCCAGATACCGCTCTTGATAGCGGCGCATCGCATAGCGCGACTCGACGTGCGCGCGCCCGTTGGCGCCGAAGCGTGCACGCAGCTCGGGCGATTCGATCAGCGATTGCAAGCTGCGCTCCCAGTCATCGACGGTTCGCGCATGAAAACCGTTGACTCCGTCGATGACCGCCTCGGTATTCGCGCCTACGGGCGAGGCCACACAGGGCAGGCCGGCAGCCATGTATTGCAGGAGTTTGAATGCGCACTTGCCGCGCGACCACGCGTCGTCGGTGAGTGGCATGACGCCGATATGCGCGGCGGCCAACGACCCGGCTTCGCTCGCCGAACTCCATGCAATCGACTCGACATTTATTTCGGGCCAGAGCGGAAACTGCGAACAGATGACCCGCATCTTCAGGGTCGGGTGGCGGACGCTGAGGCGCGCCAGCGCCGGCCGGATCATCTCCAAGTAAATCAGGTTCTCGGGGCTGCCGATCCAGACCACGGTCGGCGGATCGGCCGCCGTCGCCGTGGTCGTCTGATACGCAGCGGTGTCGATCGAGGTGGGCAGGACGGTGACGGCCCGGGCCGAGGCGCGCGCGACCCCGGCCAAAACATCGTTGCCGGCGGCCACCTCGTCCACCCAACGGCAGGTCGCCGCAAACTTCTTCTTGCGCCACAGCGACTCGTTGGGCGCTTCACCCAGTCGCCGCGGCTTGCGTACGTAGATGGCATCGTCGACGTCGAAGACTCTTCTTCTGGTAAAGGCGGCGAACAGCCGCGCCTCCGGCGCACTCAATTTGATCTGATGCAGCACCACCACGTCGGCCCGGCGCAGCAGCGAGCGGCGCTCCCAGGTCCGAAGCCCGTAGCGGCGGCTGGGGAAGCGCTCCGCGTGCACCTGCCACCCGGCCGCCTCCAGTACGCCGACGAGCGTGCGCATGCGATGCCTGAATGAGGGCTGATCGAGGTCGTAGCCCAACAGCACGGCACTCGGCATAACCTATGACCTCACCGCATCGCGCTGCGGCTCGAGGAGGCCGCACAGGGCCTGCACCGCGATCTCGACGCCGTCGGCGAGCCCCAATGCGGACGCGCGTGCTGCAAGCGCGGCACGCTGCGGCTCATTGCGCAGCAGTTGCGCCGCAGCCTGGATGATGCGCGCGGAGTTCAATGCCGCGGCGACTGCCACACCCGCGCCGACACAGCGCCGGATGCGCTGCGCCTGGTCCTTCGCAATGGGCACTGCTATGCAGGCACTGCCGCAGGCAACGGCCTGCAGCAGGGTCGAGCCGCCGTTGGCCACGACCAGCCGCGCAGCGCGCATCAGCTCCGCCAATTCATCCTGCGGCAGCGGGCCGAGATGTAGCCAGTTCGCCTCGTCGGCGCCTGGAC
>DATLVV010000436.1:0-5013 GCA_035577165.1 Steroidobacteraceae bacterium
CCGAGATGGGCGCCACGAGTTTGCCGTAGCGCACCCAGGCAATCGCGCCATAGATCGACGTGCCGCCCGCCTTGTTGGGGAACAGGCCGGCGATTTCGGCGTAGGTGAACGATTGGATGAAGCCCATGGCAATCGAGGCCGTCCAGACGATCCAGGACAACTTGCCCACGGTCGCCGCCACGGCGCCGATGGAGAACAGCACCAAGGGCGGGACGCCGCTGGCCACCCAGAAAGCGCCCGTCCAATCGATGCCACGTTCGAGGCCCGCGCTCTTGACGCCGGCATCGCCCGCGACCACTTCAGCAGTTGCGCTCATGTATTTACCATGCGCTTCGCGCAGTATTCGACGGGGCCGATGCGGCCCCGCTTGATTAGGTTTAAGAAAAGAGTCTCAAAATAAACGGCGTAGTTCTTCGGCAATTTCAAAGATATCTCCCACAATGCCATATTTCGCCACCCCAAAAATCGATGCCTCAGCGTCGCTGTTGACCGCGACAATGGTGCTCACATGCTTCATGCCGGCGAGATGTTGGATCGCGCCCGAGACGCCCATGGCGATGTACAGCTTGCAGGCACTCGCCGTCTTGCCCGACTGACCGACTTGACGGCTCTTCGGCAGCCAGCCCGCGTCCGCGATCGGCCGCGAGCAGCCCAGAGTTGCGCCGACGGCATCCGCCAGCTCGCGGAATTGCGGCACCTTCGCTTCCTCGCCGATGCCGCGCCCGATCGTCAAAATGAACTCCGCCGCGGCCATGTCGACATCATCCCCGGCGCTCAATTCAACGAATTCGCGGCCGGTTGCGCGGCTCTGCACCGCGGGCGGCTCGAAGGCCGTCACCCGCGGGGAACCGGCCTGTTCCGGCGCTTTGAACACGTTGCCGCGAATCGCCAACAGAACCGTGCCGCGCCCGGGAAAATCCACTTCGACACTGACTTTCTGCCCGTAGCCGCCGCGCGTCGCAACCAGATCGCCGTCGATGCGTTCGGCCTTGAACACATCCGTGGCGAATCCCAGCCCAAGGCGCGCCGCAAGAGCCGCCGCGTAGCCAAACGAATCGACGCTGTGCGCGACCAGCACCACCTGCGGCTGGCGCGCCGCAATCAACGCGCCCACCGCGGACTCGAATGTGTCCGCGTCGAACTCAGGAGAGGCGGTCTTCACGGTCAGGATCTCATCGACTCCGGCAACGCTCAAGGCGGCGGCGAAGCGATCCGGCGCCGCGCTCAGCACCGCGACCGCCACCTCATCGCCGGGACGCCGCAGGCTTTGCGCGGCCCCCAGCAATTCCAGCGATACCGGACGAAGCTCTCCGCGCCGTTGTTCGGCAATGACCAGAATGCCGCTCATGATGCGGCTCCCTTGAATTCACGAATGATTTCTGCGAGGCGCGCGGCCTGCTGCACGGCGTCGCCCTCGATCAGTTGCGCGCGGCCCTTGTCCGGTATGTACATGCGCCGCACTCGCGACAGGGATCCCGCTTCGCCCACGTCGCCCGGGGCCAGACCGACATCGGCCAAGGACATCGCCTCGATGGGCTTCGCGGCAGCCTGTTTGATGCTGCGCAGCGATGCGTAGCGCGGCGTGTTGATGCCGAGCTGAATGGTCAGCACGGCGGGACATTGAATTTCGACCTCCTGCAGCAGACCGCCTTCCAGCTCGCGCCGGAATACGGCCGTCTTGGCTCCCGGCGTGTAGGTGAGAGCGCTGACCACGGCCGCGTGCGGCCAGCCGAGCAGGCCGGCGGCGGCTATGCCCGTCGACGCAAACGACTGATCGGAGGATTGCACGCCGGCGAACAGCATATCGGGCGCCTCGCGCTTGGCCGCGGCGGCGAGTATCCGTGCAATGGCGATGGAATCCGAGCCCTCGATGGCTGCATCCCAGATGCGAATCGCGCGGTCCGCGCCCTTGGCCAGGCACTTGCGCAACGATTCATCGGCTTCATCGGAGCCGACCGAGACCACGACCACCTCGACCGGCAGCGCGGCGGCCTCCTTGATCTTGACGGCCTCTTCCAGGGAAAAATCATCCCATTCGTTCAAGTCGCGGATGAGGAACTCCGCGTCCACGTCGCGCCCATCGGCGCGGATCTCAAAATCTTCGTCGAGTGCCGCCACTTGTTTGACCGCCACCAGAATCTTCATACCGGCACCGCCTCCACGCTGCGCTCCGTAGTGGCTTCACGCATGAGTTCTATGAGCTCTTTGACCACGAATTTCCCCTCATTGCCGGTGGTCTTGACCGCGTCCTCGAACATGGTGAGATCCTTTGGACAGCTCACCACATACACTTCGAGCCCGGGGATGGCCGCCGCCTCCTTGATGCGATTCTGCGCCGGTTTCTCGGTGCCGACCGGATCGGGAACCCATATTCTGCCGCCGCCGGCGCCGCAACAGAAAGAATTCGCCCGGCAACGGCCCATCTCGACCAGCTCACAGCCGAGCAGCTTCAGCAGATCCCGCGGCGCCTCATAGCCCTTGTTGAACCGGCCGAGATGGCATGGATCGTGGAACGTCACCCGGTACTTCAATGGATGGGCCACCCGCAAGCGCCCCTCGGCGAACAGTTGCCTGGCGAGCGTCGTGTAGTGCTGAATCTCGTACTTGCCGCCGAAGTCAGGGTACTCGTTGCGGATCGTATTGAAGGAGTGAGGATCGGTGGTGACGATGCTCTTGAACGAGGCCCCTGACAGCGCGTTCACATTGGCGGTCGCCAGCACTTCGTAAAGACCCTCCTCGCCGACGCGGCGAACGTCGTTGCCGGCATTCGATTCGCCGTCGTAGAGAATGCCGAAGTCGACACCCGCCTCGTGCAGCAATGAGGCGAAGATCTGCGAAACCTTCTGGTTGCGTGGATCGAAGGAGGCATAGTCGCCGACGAACCAGAGTACGTCCACCGGCTCCTTGCGCGCGTCCTTGACCGGGAAGGGCAGGGCCTTGCTCCAGGCGCCGCGCTTGCGCTTCGACTCGCCGAATGAATTGCCGGTTTTGTGAATGGTCTGCAGGGTCTTGGTCAGCAACGGATCCATGGCTCCGTCCTCGACCAGCTTGCGGCGCATTTGCACGATGATGGGCACGTGCTCCACGGCGACGGGACAGATTTCGACGCAGGCCATGCAGGTGCGGCAAGACCAGAGAGTCTCCATGGCCACCTGTCCCGGTGCCTTGCCGTGGATGTCGAGCTCGGCCGCCGCCGGCACGGTCCCGGACTCGAGCGTGGCCTGCGCGAATTCGCGCAGGCTCAATATCACATCGCGCGGCGAAAGCGGCGCGCCGACGGCGCGCGCCGGGCAGGCTTCATGGCAGCGGCCGCACTTGGTGCAGGCATCGAGGTTCAGCAACTGCTTCCAGTTGAAATCGGTGATCTTCGCGGCACCCGCCTCAGGCTGTGAATCGGGAACCCGGGGCAGGCGCTGTGCCGCTTGTGGATCGCGGACCATCAGCGAGGCCGCCGCGGTGAAGATGTGCTTCACCTTGGTGAAGGGAATCAGTGCGATTAAACCCAAGGCGATCAGTCCGTGGAACCACCACAATGCGTGCCGCAGCAGGCCGGCGCCGTGGGCGCCGAGCCCGAGCGCGCGCAAGGCCGCGGCGAGCAGCGCGCCGACGGGAGACCACCATCGCGTGTTCCAGACATCCACGCGATCTTGCAGCCAGATCAGCCTGGCCGCTTCGAGCACGAAGCCGGTCCCGGCGATGATCAGCAGCAACCACAGGAACGCCCAATCTTCGCGGCGGTATTGTGGCCGATCGAAATCCGGGTCCCCCGGCACGCGGTCCGGCCTCGCGTAGTCGAGTTTTGGCAGCCGCATCCAGCCGCGCCGATACATCATGAATAGGAGGCCGAATATCAGAGCGACGCCCGCCGCATCGAGCACCAAGGAGAACGCCAGGTAGAACTCGCCGTGCCAGAAACGGATTCCGAACAAAGGCTCGAGAATGTCGTATTCCAGCGTGATGGTCGCCGTGCCGGCGAACAGCAGCATGAATCCGTAAAAAATCAGCCGATGCGCGCCGCCCGCTGCCCGGTCGCGGCGATCGATGGTGCGGTGGTTCAGCACCGAGGTGAGCATGTCGCCGGCCCGCGCCCACAGACCACCCTCCAGCTTCAGCGCGGCGCCGCGGCGGTACTTGCGGATCTGCACATAGACGCCGTAGCAAAATACGGCGATCGCGGCGTAGCCCAGCAAGTAGAAGAGCCGCACTTCGACTGCTGAGAACGCCTCGAACAGGATCCGAGTGACAGCGTCAGTGCGGCTCACGTTGAATGCTCAGACAGGCTCCTAGGTCTTGTATTCCAGCTCGAACTTGCCGCCGGGCATGTGCGCTGCGCCCCAGACGGCGACTTCGCGCTTGTACGGCAGCGGCTGCTGCGCCTTGGCTTCCTCGATTTCGCGCGCCAGCCGCTGGCCGGTGAAGGTCGCATCCGCGATGAGACGCGGCGCCTCGGCGTCGCCGATCAAGTACACATCTTTGACGCCGTTCTTTTGCCACTCGCCGTGGCGCGCTTTGAGTTCGGTGTGCAGACCGTTGTTCGAGTGCCGGCCGGTGACCAGCACCAAGGAGTCGAATTCCACCCAACGCTGGCTCTTGTTGGCCTCGCGCGGCAATTGACCGCGTCCCTTGTAGCTACGTTTGGAGCCGTCGCCGAAAATGTCGTACACCTCGAGGCGTCCCTTTTCGATGCGCGAACTGAAGGCGTTGTGCATCTCCTTGATGTGCAGCTCGTGCATGCGCCGCATCATGTTCGGATACTCGAGCGTGAAGTGCATGTAGTTGGCGAGGTGCACGCCGGTGACGATGGTGACCTCGTGGCCGGCGACAGCCAGTTTTTCAGCAAGGCTCGGCGCCATGAAGTAGGTGTCGGCATTCAAGATCACGACCCGCTTGCCGATGGCTTTCTTGCCCTCCAGTACTTGTTCCGGCGTGAGCTGGTCGGGTCGCGATGCATCCGCACCCGGAATCGGATCATGGCTCAGGCAATTGGTGCCGTCCGTGTTCCACGAAGAACCG
>DATLVV010000437.1:0-2507 GCA_035577165.1 Steroidobacteraceae bacterium
CGGCCGGAGTGCACCTGCATATACAGGGCCGACGCCTCTCGCGGACATATTGAAGCGATAACGACCGCCTAACGGATCAAGTG
The DNA here is from genome assembly GCA_035577165.1 of Steroidobacteraceae bacterium. GTDB lineage: Bacteria > Pseudomonadota > Gammaproteobacteria > Steroidobacterales > Steroidobacteraceae > Bog-1198. The sequence goes on from DATLVV010000437.1 coordinate 84, forward strand.
GACTGAATTGGTAGGGGTGGCGGGGATCGAACCCGCAGCGCCTATGGATGTTAAGACCCTTTCAGCGAAAGCCGATTTTAAGTCGGCCGTGTTTACCATTTCACCACACCCCCAACGTGCCTCCGCCGCATCGTGCGTGAAACCCGCCGCCGGGGTCAACGGGCGCAATGGCTGCCGCCGAGCCTGATCGGGCGTGACGTAACGCATCCCCAACCGATCAACGCAATGGCCAGGAGCCAAACCCATGACAGGTACCAACGACCTCAATATCACCGCCGCCCGCAGCGGCCTCACGCCGACCATCTGGTCGGATCAGTTCTTCTCCGAGTACGTGCGGACCAATCAATTCTCGCGCTACTTCGGCACGTCCGACAGCTCGATAATTCAACTCAAGGACGATCTCACCCGCAAGGCCGGCGATAGCGTCGTGTTCGCCACGGTGCGCCGCCTGGTCGGCGCGGGCGTCACCGGCAACACCGTGTTGCGCGGCAATGAGGAGTTGATAAACGCGCGCTCGCTCAAAGTTTCGGTCGATGTCATCCGGCACGCGGTGGCGGTCTCCGACTGGGACGAGCAGAAGTCGGTGATCGATCTGCTCCAGGCCGGGCGTGACGGCCTGATGGTCTGGGCAATGGAGAAAATACGCAACGACATCATCAGCGCGCTCGGCTCGATCACCGCCGACGCCGACGTTGCAACCACGCTCGCCGCTGCGTCGAACGCCGCAATGGATACCTGGGTCACGAACAACGCCGACCGCGTGCTGTTCGGCTCCGCCGTCGCGAACCACGTCTCCAACGACTACTCGACCTCGATTGCGACAGTTGACAACACCGCCGACAAGATGACGTGCGCGGTGCTCTCGCTTGCCAAACGGCGCGCGCGCAACGCCTCTCCGCACATCCGGCCCACCCGCGTCAACAATGACGAGGAGTGGTTCGTCGTGCTGATGCCGTCGATCCCGTTCCGCGATCTGCGCGCCGATCCGGTGATGATCGCCGCGCAGCAGTACGCCAATGTGCGCGGCGCGGACAATCCGCTGTTCACGTCAGGCGACTTGGTTTGGGACGGGATGATAATCCGCGAAATCCCCGAACTCGGCGTGCTCACCGCGGGCGGTACCAACGCGCACGCCACCATCGATACCGCGCGGACCTATCTGCTCGGGGCGCAGGCGGTCGGCATCGCATGGGCGCAGCGCACCACGGCGCGGACACAAAACGACGATTACCAGTTCATGCACGGGGCGGGCATCATGGAAATCCGTGGCGTGCAGAAGCTGCGTTGGGGCACCGATGCTACAACCGACAAGACAGCGCCGAAGGACCACGGCATCGTGACCATCTTCACCAGCGCCGTCGCAGACGCATAGGAGATCGGACCATGAGTGACAACGCAGCCAAGGCCAAAGCCGACGCCGACCGTGCCGCCAAGGCCCGCGCCGACGCAGACGCCGCCAAGGCGAAGGCAGCGGCGCAGCCCGCCGCCGACCGTGCCGCCGCCTCGCGCGGCGCGCAACGCTCGCTCGATCCCGGCTCGGAGGAGGCGGTTGCCGCGCGCGGCGGTGCCGCCGACACGATGGAGGGCAACGTAGCCGCGCGGGATGCGGCGGTGGCGAAGCAACAGCCGGACGATAAGCCGGCCTGACACCCGAGCCGGGCGCCGTCTCCTTCCGGCGCGGGATTCGCGTGTTGCCCCGAGCGCGCCGGTAACGGTTCGGGGCACCTACTCCTCCAGCGCCGCGTCGATCATCGCGCGCCACGCGTGCGCGAAGATGTTGTCGCGGTCGGTGTAATCCTCGACGCTTCCGGCACACTCCAGCATCGCCTCGGTTGGCTCGCGCATCGCGGCAAAGAAGGTGCGGGCTAACCTTCGGGCGGCATCGACCGGAACCTCGGCACTTTCAAAGCCGACCTTTGCCCGTGTCAGCAGCAACGCCAGTCGCTCGACCATCTCGTTCATCGTCGCCCTACTCCTCCTCCAACATCGCGTCGATCATCTGCTTCCAGATCAGGTCGGCCTGCCCCGGAGTAACGACGGTCTGCGCGCTGCAAATTGCAAAGCCGGGTTCGCGCAACTCGGCAATCATCTGCCGAATGACGAACGGGCCTTCCGCGCGGGTGATCTCAGACATCGTGTCCTCGGGGTCATCAAACAGGACGCGCATCAGCCGGTCCACCATCCCTTTCATACCCTCATCCCTCCATCCACCAGGAGACTATCATGGCAGTCAGCATCGCCACCCTGGGCGAACGCGCGCTGCGCCGCCTGGGCGTGGCGATCATCCCCGCCGCTGACCGCCCGGCTCTGGCCGCGCCGGTCGCGCTCGCCGCCATCGCGACCAACGCGCTGCTGTGGCTGGCGATCATCGCCGCGGACGAAACGCCATCGCCCGCCGACGCCGCCCTGGCGCTCGCCAAGGCC
>DATLVV010000438.1:0-5264 GCA_035577165.1 Steroidobacteraceae bacterium
CGGTATAGCTCAGGATGCGATCTTCGCTCAGCTCCACCAAGTCGACGAGTTCGGTGGGGATGGTGACGCCGGTGACCTTGGAGTAGATGTCGGCACGCCAGTGCGCCGTGGCCCTCGGCCACTCGACCACCAGCGACAACAGGGTGTAATCGTTGAGCCGGAACACCTTGACCATCATGGCGAGCCAGGGGCGAAATTCCGCAATGCCGTTGGCCCTGATCGCGATCGGTTTGTCGGCGCTGGCACCGACGATTTCAAACCGGCCATGTTCCGCAAACAGCCGGCACAGGCCGGCGAGGTCGCCGCCGACACGCGCCGCATGCAGGTCCCGAATCATGCGTTCCGCAACGCCGCGCTCCGCCACTTCTCTCTCCTTCGTCAGGCCAATGCCGCCCGAATTTCACCGCCGATCTGCTCGAACGCGGTGCGGGCATACGGAATTACGGCTCCCAGGCCGTAAAAAAGATGAATCATACCCGGGTGGCAAGTGTAGGACACTTCGGAGTCCGCGCGGGCAAGACGTTCGAAATAATCACGGCCTTCGTCGCGCAGCGGATCGAATTCCGCCGTGTGAATCAGGGTGCGCGGCAAGCCGGCGATGTGGTCGGCGCGCAGCGGTGAAATCCGCGGATTGGCGGGGTCCGTGCCCGGCGGCACGTAGTACAAAAGATCGTGATCGAGAGTTGCCTGATCGACCAGATAGCCGCTGGCGAGATCGCGCCGCGATGGGGTGATGCGGCTGTAATCGAGAATGGGGCAGATCAGGAGCTGCAGGGCGAGGCGCGGGGTGCCGATTTTGGCCACCGCCTGCGCCGTCGCCGCCGCGAGCGTGCCGCCTGCGGAATCGCCGCAAATGCCGAGGCGCGCTGTGTCGATGCCAAAATCCGCGGCGTGTGCGCCGATATGGGTGATGGCCGCCAGAGCATCGTCGAGCGCGGCGGGGAAGGGGTGTTCGGGGGCCAGCCGGTATTCGACCGACACCACCCGGCACGCGCCGCAGTTGGCGAGGGCGCGGGCGATGCTATCGTGCGTTTCAACCGTGCCGGCCACCAAGCCGCCGCCATGGAAATACACGAGGCCCGCCATCAGCGGCGCCGCGGGCGCGAGCGGGGTGTAGATTCTAACGGCCAGCGGACCCGCAGGTCCGGGCAGGGTGCGATCCAGGGTGCCGGCCACCGCCGCTCCGGGACCCGCGAGCTTCATGAGTTGCGTCAGGCCCAGCCGACGTTCCTCGACCGTGGTGTCCAGAGCGTTCGGCGGTTTGCCCGCCGCCAGCACATCCAGGAACCGTTTTACGCGCGGGTCGAGCGGCACGGCGTAGTCCTAGGACCTCAGAGGGCCAATGCGGCCTTGGTTACCGCGGGCCATGTCTTGAGATCGAGGCCGTGAATGGCGAACAGCGCCACGGTCAAGCGGTCGATGCCGAAGGCGACGCAGCTGGTATGCGCCAATTCGCCCTTGTCGTCGCGGATGCCCCACACCTGGCCGAAATGCTCGCGGTGGTAATTGAAGCTCATGCACGCGGTGGGCGAGGCTTCTGGGTAGTACGGAATCAACAATTCAAATTTCAGCGCCTGCTGCCGCTGGCTCACCGCCATCACCTGGCCCACCCGGCCAAAGAACGGGTCGTTCGCCACGTCGATGGTGAAGGGCAGGCTGAGGTCGGCCGCGAGGCCGGGTGCCTTGGCCATCCAGCTCTCGCGAAACTCGAGAATTTCCTGGGGCGAACCGATCCTCACGAATTCGCGCATGCGAAACGATTGCAGCCGATCGAGGCTGCGCGAAGGTTCATGCCGGAAAACGTCGGCTTCGATGTCGAACAGCAAACCGCCGCCCGGCAGCGGACCGCGGGTCGCCACGATCGGATACACGGGATAGCACGCCGCGGGCGACAGCACCAGATCCGAAGACGTCACCGACGTCGTCCAGTCGCCGCCGTTGTCGTAGCGGTCGACCGCCGAGCGGATCGATGCCTCGGAGCCGTGCAACGCGCACACACAACCCAGCAGATTGGGAAAGCTTTTCAAGTAGCCGGATTTCTCCAGCTGCTTGCGGCTCATCACCGGCGGGAAGCGCATGATTTCCGCGCGCGGGTCGCGCTGCCGCGTGATGTAGGATTCGAGGCGCTCGACCACATGCGTGTACAGGGCCGTGCGTGCATACACGCCGTCGACGCCCATGGAACGGAACAGCCCGTCCGCGATGGCGCCAAGAGGATCGGCCGGCGCAGTGGCGGCGGTCGCGGAACCAGGAGTGCTGACAGTAGACATCGTTGATTTCAACCGCTGATGGAAGTGGGCAACGGCGTCATCAACGACGTCGTGGCCAGGTTGGCGAGGATGCGATCATTGTTGATCATGAGCGGCGCGGACAGTACGTCGCGCAGCAGCCGGCCGATCGTGAATTCAGTGTCGTTGCGATAGCCGGACAAGCCGCAGGCGCGCAAGCTGTGCAGCACGGTGGTCACCGCCAGCTCCGATGCCTGCACCTTGGTCAAGGTGATCAAGGCCTGGAATTCAAGGGACGAGATCGCCTTTTCGTCCGACATGATGGCTTCGTAGCTGCGCAGGTTCGCCGCCAGCACGCCGCGCAAGGTGCGCAGCGAGGAGACCGCCTGGGTAAAGTGCGGCGCCCCCGGGGGCATCTGGCCGTTCGAGCCGCGCACCGCATGGCGAATGAAGGCCTGCGCCTTGCCGGTTGCCGCTGCGGCGATTCCGGCCCACACCGACCCCCACAGGAGGTGCGCGAACGGCACCATGGTTTGGGCGTGAATCCTGTCGTAGGGCTCGGGCATGATTTGATCGGCGGGGGCGCGCGCGCGCAAGGTGAAGCCCTCGCTGTGCGTGCCGCGCATGCCGAGCGTGTCCCACACCTGCAGCCGCTCCAGGGTGTAATCCGACTTGAGCAGCACCAACAGCACCTGGTCGGAGCCCGCGGCATCCGCGGAGCGGCGCGCCGTGGTTACGATACCGTCCGCTTCGACGGCGTAGGAAATGACCGTGGCTTTGCGCTCGAGCGTGACCTCAACGCCGTCATGCTCGACGGCGGCCTCACTGGACCGTACGTTGCCGCCCGCCTGTCCTTCGGTGGTCGACGATGCCATGAGCAACTGTTCGGCGGCGATGCGGCCGAGAATGCGATCGAGCGCGGCGCTGCCTTTGGTGTGCCGGGTGATGCACGCCATCTTGATCTGATGCATGGCATAGATCAGCCCGGTGGACGAACAGGCCTGCCCGAGGATGTAGCAGACGTCGGCTATTTCCGCGATGCTCGCGGCCTCGCCCCCCAAGGCCTGAGGGACCTGGATGCCGAGCAGGCGTTGTTTGCGGATTTCCGCAAACGCCTCGCTGGGAAAACGCGCCTCGGCGTCGACCGCGGCGGTATAGGTCTTGGCAGCGTCGGCTGCCGCGCGCGCACGCGCCGTCAAATCATTCTGGCGAACGCTGACTACCCGGGTAGCAGCACCCGGCATTCGTTGTGGTTCCATTTGAATAGCCCCCAATCACCCATAAGGGTAGGCAGAACTCGAGACATTATGCGGAGAGTCCCGGTACGGGACAACCCGCAGGTACCCGCTGGATCGTCGGTTAGTGACGCCCGGCCCAGCTTGCGTAAGGATATGTAAACCATTGGGTTTATTGTGTGACAGGCTCATCAAAGCGTCTTTACGGTATGATCGAGCGGCTTTTTTCTATGGAGTGGCATGGAGTGGATCAGAAGACGCTTGAGGGGGTGGGCGAGCAGCTCGTGGCTCTCGTAAAACATCTGCTGGGCCCCAGTGCAGCCATTCCTGAGCCATTTCCGGTAAGTCAGCAATTGAGCGATTTGGGGGTCAGTTCGCTGAAAATGGTCAATCTGATGCTGGCCGTGGAGCTCGAATTCGACGTCGCCATCCCCCAGTCCGACATCACGCCGGAGAACTTCCATTCCGTGGCGGCGATCGAGGCACTGGTCGTTCGCACCCTTTCTAAGCGCAAATAACGCCGCGGCGCAAGTAGGACCTAAGGGCGTGGTCCCTCAGAGCCTTGCGTTGCGCTCATTCAGCACGGCGATCAGCGCATCTACATCCGCCAGGGTGGTTTCGCCGTTCGTCACGCAGATCCGGACCACATCACGCCCTTCGAAGGTCGTGGGTGCGACCCAGGCCCGACCCGAGGCGACGACCCGCCGCACCAGAGTGCGCACGTCCCCGAACCCGGCCGGCGGCACGGCATCGAGCACCGCCAGCACCGAATCATTCGCGATGGTCCATCCCAGCGCCAGCAGCCGTTCCTTGATTCTGTCCGCCACCGCGGTGCTGCGATCCACATGGGCGCCGAGCCCCTGCCAACCGGCGCTCGCCAACGCGAGGAACAGGCGCAGCCCCAGGAAGCGGCGCGACCATTGCACGCTGTTCAAATAGGGGTCGACTCCGGACACGCTCGACGGCATGAAGCTGGTCGAGGCGTGGAAGGCTTCGGACAACAGATGCGCGTGACGCGTGAGGAACACGGCGCACCCCATGGTGGTCGCCAGCCATTTGTGGGCGTCGATGGTGATCGAGTCCGCCCTCTCCATGCCGGCGAGCGCCTGACGCAATCGATTCGATGCCAATGCCGCGCCGCCCCAAGCGGCGTCGACGTGGTACCAAAGGCCTTCCTGCTGCGCGATCCCGGCACAGGCCTGCAAGGGGTCGATCATGCCGGCGCCGGTGGTGCCGGCCGTGGCCACGATCATCACCGGTACCGCGCCGCCGGCGCGATCCTCGGCGATGGCGCGCAGCAGGGCATCCGGATCCATGCGGCCGCGGCCATCGGTGTCGACCAAGCGCAGCGCGCTGCGTCCGACTCCCGCTTGGTGCGCGATTTTCAACCAGGCAATGTGACAGTCGCGTGAGGTGTAGAACTTCACCGGACCGGCAAAGGCGCGCACCCCCTCGCTCGCGAAGCCGGGATGGGCGGCGGTGAGCGCGCAAAGCAGCGAGGTGTAGTTCGACTCGGAGCCGCCGGTGGCAAAATGCCCGGTCGCTTCCTCGCCCATCGCGGCGCGCCGCGCGATGGCGCGAATCACCTGCCTTTCCAATTCCACGGGCACGGGAGAGGAAGCCGAACTCGCCAATTGAGGATTGAACAGACTGGAAATGCGGTCGGCGCACTGCGCCGGAAAGTTGGGGCCGGGGTTGAACAGTCCGAAATAGCGCGGGTTCGCCATCTGCACGATGCCGTGCTGCATGCGCGCGATGGTCCAGCCCAGCAGTTCCTCGAGCGGCCGCGGCTTGTCGAAAT
>DATLVV010000439.1:0-10902 GCA_035577165.1 Steroidobacteraceae bacterium
ATACCAGCGGTGTCTTGACCAGCTGGTGCAGGGCATCCTTCTGCGCCGCCGGCAATTCCGGGCAGAGGTAGGGAATCATCATGTTGTAGCCCGCGAGCACCACGCCGCGGGCGCGTGCCGTGAACGGGTGTCCGCCGCGCAGGTAGGTCACTTCGACCTGGTCGGCCGATCGCGGGTCGCCGAGATGCCGGGCGCGGATGGCGATGCTGTTCAACCTGAGGCGAACCGGCGTTTCGCTGCGATCGAGTTGCGCATAGTTCACCCGCGCGGTGACGACGTCTTCGACGCTGCTGCCGGGAACCGCGCTTGGAATGAGATTTCGGACCAGAAGCCGCGCGATGGTGGCATTGCCGTCGGGCAAATGCAGGCGCAGCGATCCGCCCGTGTCTTGATATCCCGCAGCCGTGAATCCCATGCGCCGGATCGATCCCTTGGCGATGTTCATGCCTTGAAATCCAGGAAATCCGAATGCCCAGCAATCGCCGGCGGACACCGCATCGATGCCGACACCCCATTCACCGTGGGTGCGCGCACGGTAGAAATCGAGCACCGAGGGTTCCGCATGCACCAGGTCGCGGAGAAATTCTTGATAGCTCATGCGCGACAGGCGCTGCTTCTTCTCGTCGGACGACAGTCCGGGCATATAGTCGATCTTGCCCTCCTGGATCCGTTCGATGGTGTCGCGCGCCGCGGCAGACAGCGGCGCGTCGGCCAGCAGTTGCTTGTACGGGACGGTGTCGAGACCCACCACCAGCTTGTCGGCGCCGAAGGTTTCTTGGTCGAAGAACACGCCGCTTTGCAGACCGAGGTGCTCGTAGAATTCCAGGTTCTGAGTCGTCTTGATGAGTTTGGCGACGTCGATGCCGAGCGTTGTGAGCAGGTCCGCGGCGATCGGACCGTAGGGCCGTGGGCTATCGATTTCCAAGGTGCCGCCGTTCAGCAGATTGAGATGGCCTTCCAGGTTGAACTCGTTGCGTTTGGCGTGACCGCCGAAATCATCGTGATTGTCGAGAATGAGGATGCGGCTCTTGGCGTTGGTGTGCGCGCGATAGTAGTGCGCGGCGGCGAGTCCGCTGATGCCGCCGCCGACGACGATCAGGTCGTATTCTTCACCGGTATCCCAAGGCGGAGGCCAGGTGCCGCCGTCGCGCAAGGCATGGGCGTCCTCGAAGGAGCCAGGATGACTGCCGCGCATGCCGGTAAGCAGGGGCGGGTAGTAACCCAGCGCGTCCTGGGCCGGGGGCGGCAAGGGTGCGGCTCCTGAGGTCGGGGCTGCGCCCGCGAACAGGGGTGCAGATACGGCGGCGGTGGCACCGATGGCGATGCCGTTCAGAAAATCGCGGCGCGTGATGGGTTGATCCATGCCGAGCCGGCGGTCTTTCGAGCGGTCTTTTTTTTCTTGGGTCATGTATTTCGCCAAATGGGGTGCGGCAAATTACCGTGCCATGGGTGGACTTGCCAGCGTCCGAAGACTGTATATAATAACAGTCACTGGCTACATATACAGGTGACTCATGTCGGACCTTACCCCGCGCCAAACTCAAATTCTCAGACTCATCCAAGACGCCATTGTAGAAAGCGGGATGCCGCCCACGCGCGCGGAAATCGCGCGCACGCTGGGATTCAAGTCGCCGAATGCCGCCGAGGAACACCTCCGCGCCCTGCAGCGCAAAGGGGTCATCGATCTCATCCCCGGCGCTTCACGCGGCATTCAACTCAAGGACATTCTGCGTGAACAATTGGGACTGCCGCTGATCGGACGTGTCGCCGCCGGCCGTCCCATCCTGGCTGAAGAGCATATTGAAACGCGCTATCAGATCGACCCGAAGCTATTCCAACCCCAACCGCATTACCTGCTGAAAGTGCAGGGCATGAGCATGAAAAATGCCGGCATTTTGGATGGCGACCTGGTGGCCGTGCATCGCACGCCCGAGGTGCGCAATCGCCAGATCGTGGTCGCACGCTTGGAAAACGAAGTCACCGTCAAGCGCTATCGGCAAGAAGGCGCGATCGTGTGGCTGCTGCCCGAGAACACCGATTTCGAACCCATCCGTGTCGATCTGAAGGAACAGCCCATGATTATCGAAGGGGTGGTCGTCGGGGTGCTTCGTCGCGGTAAAGACGTGGATGCCGCGTGAGGCAGCATCACTTGCGGATATTTTGGCCGATGCACGCGTCTGGAAGTTAAAAGACGCCTCGGCTGCCCCCGCTCGTCCGGTTTGGTCCACCGGCAAGAGCGCGCTGGATGCACGCTTGCCCGGGGGTGGGTGGCCGACGGCGTCGCTCATCGAAGTGCTGCTGGACGATACCGGGCTGGGCGAGGTGCAGCTTTTTTTGCCGGCTTTGGTGGAGTGCCAACGCAGGCTGGGCCAAAGCGGCATCGATGATGCTTCCTGGCTCGTCTGGATTGCACCGCCTCATGAGCCGTATGCCCCTGCCTTGGCGCAGCAGGGAATCGAACTGGGACGCTTATTGGTCGTGCGGCCCGCCAGCGCCACGGAGGCATTGTGGGCTGCCGAACAAGCCTTGAGTTCCGGGGTCTGCGCCGCGGTATTTCTTTGGCTGAAGGGCACCGATGATCGCTGGCTGCGGCGTTTGAAGCTTGCAGCCGAGGCGGGCGGCGCACTCGGCGTGTTATTTCGCCCCGAGCGCCACCGTTTCGAAGCCTCCCCGGCCAGTCTGCGAGTGTTGATGACCCAGGGCGAGCATGAGCCGCGTCTCGATCTGCTCAAGGTGCAAGGCGGCCGGCCGGGCCCTGTCGATCTTGGTGGCCCTTGAGATTGCGGACAGCGAAGCGGAGGCAGGAAGCCGAAGCTGACGCCCGTAGGGACGCCCGAAGGGCGCGCGCCCAGGATGGGTGTGCGTCAATATTCCGGACGGCAGATTTGTTTGCCGAGAACAGCGCATCGCCGCGCTCCGTGCCCATGCCGGCGGTGTCCGTGCCCGCGCTGTCCGTGCCCATGCCGGCGGTGTCCGCGCTCCCCGCGGCGCAAACCTCCGGCCGCACACGCACCCATCAACTGTGGTATGCCGCAGTGTTTCCGAATTTGGGCAATGTCGAACATGCCGCTGCCGTACTGCAGCGCCTTTGCCTGCATGCTCAAACATTCACCTCGTTTGTCAGTACCGAACCGCCCAATGCGTTGCTGCTGGAAATCAAGGGCAGTCTGAAGCTATTCGGTCCTCTTGAGCGGTTGCATGCCGACATCGACGCCTGTTGGCGCCGGCTCGCATTGCCGGTGTACAGCGCCACGGCGCCCTCGACTTTGGCGGCGCTCTGGTTTGCGCGGGGCGGGGTGCATGCCGTCATCGAGGATCTCCGAACGCTGCCCGGACAGCTGGCGGAGCTGCCGATCGCCTGCACGGCCTGGGATGACGAACGATTGCAAACTTTGCGCGCCATGGGTGTGACGCGCCTGGGTGAATTACTGCGCCTGCCGCGCGCGGGTCTTGCGCGCCGTTTGGGTGCCGACATGCTGCGGGATCTGGACATTGCGCTGGGGCGGCAATTCGCTCCGCGCCGCGCCTTCGTGCCGCGCGCGCGTTTTCGGGCGCGGTGCGATTTCGAGACGGAAATCGAGAATGTCGCTTATTTGGAAAAGGCGCTCGAACCATTGATTGCGCGCTGCGCGCAGTTCCTGCGGGAGCGTCAGGCCGGCATACAGGCGTTGCGGCTGAAGCTCAAGCATCGAGCGGAGCCCGCGACCCGTGTGCATCTGGGGTTGGCGAGCATCACGGGTGAACGCCGCCGTTTGATGGATGTGCTGACTCAAAAATTAGGCAGGCTCGAGCTGTCGGCGCCGGTGCGGGGCATGGAATTGATCTCCGGTTCGTTGCTGCCGCTCTCGGCCGCTTCGCTCGATGTGTTTGCCGGATTGGCGGGCTCCGGAACGGGCACTGGGCGCGACAGCTTGCCGCAATTGGTGGAGCGTTTGCGAGCCCGCCTGGGCGAGGAGGCGGTGTATGGAGTTGCCTCAATCCCGGAGCATCGGCCCGAAGCGGCGTGGCGGCGCGTCCACGAACTCTCGTTGGCCACGGCCTTGCGTATGGACGAGAGGACAACCGGCTCCGGGTTGGCCGACGGCATGCCGCGTCCCGTGTGGCTGATGGACGCGCCGCTGCCGTTGGCCGACGAATTGATTTTGGAACAAGGCCCGGAGCGCATCGAGAGCGGTTGGTGGGACGGCCGCGGCGTAGCGCGCGATTACTATATTGCGCGCCGCACCCCGCGCGCGCGCTCGCATGGCGCAAAGCTCTGGGTGTTTCAGGAGCGTCAATCCAAGCGCTGGTATCTGCACGGGGTATTCGCGTGAGCGGCGCGTGCGCCTGAAGCCATGTACGCCGAACTCCATGCCTTGAGCAATTTTTCTTTTTTGCGCGGCGCTTCGCAGCCCGAGGAATTGGTTGAGCAGGCCAAACGATTGGGTTATTGCGCAATGGCACTCACCGATGAATGCTCGCTGGCGGGGGTGGTGCGCGCCCATGTGGCCGCCAAGAAACAGGGTCTGCCGCTGATCATAGGCACGGAGCTCACCTGCATCGACGGGCTGAAACTCGTGGCGCTGGCCACCGATCGCGCGAGCTACGGTGCCATGAGCCGCTTGATCAGCCGGGCACGCCGGGCCCACGTCAAAGGCCGCTATGCGCTGGGGCGTGCCGACCTCGAGGACGCTCTCGATGGGTGCCTGATCATCTGGCTGCCGCATGCAGGCCGGGGGTCGCCGCCGCGGCATGATGAGGATGGCCGGTGGCTGCGCGAACGATTCCAGGGACGCTTGTGGATAGGCGTGGAACTGCTGACCAGCGGCTTCGACATGCGCCGTTTGGAGACGCTCGAAGCGCTGGGCAAAACGTTGCAGTTGCCCAGCGTGGCCGCGGGCGACGTGCATATGCATCGCCGCAGCCGCCGCGCCCTGCAGGATGTGCTGACGGCGATTCGTTTGGGGAAGCCGCTGCAAGCCGCGGGCTATGCCGTGTTTCCGAACGGCGAGCGTTGCTTGCGCCCTGTGCAGCGCTTGCGCGAACTCTACCCCGCACCCTTGCTGGCGCAAACGCTGAAGATCGCGGAACGCTGCACTTTCAGTCTCGAAGAATTGCGCTACGAATACCCCGAGGAAATCGTGCCTGCCGGCGCCACCCCCGGCAGTCATTTGCACGCGCTGACGATGCGGGGCTGCGCGCAGCGCTGGCCGGCGGGCGTCCCTCCCGCCGTGCGCGCCAACATCGAACACGAATTGCGTCTGATCGCCGAGCTCAAGTTCGAGCCGTTTTTTCTGACCGTGCACGATGTCGTGCAGTTCGCGCGCTCGCAAGGAATACTCTGCCAGGGCCGCGGCTCGGCGGCCAACTCCACCGTGTGCTATTGCTTGGGGATCACCGAAGTGGACCCCTCGCGCATGGCCATGCTGTTCGAGCGCTTCATTTCAAAAGAGCGCAACGAACCGCCGGACATCGATGTGGATTTCGAGCACGAACGGCGCGAAGAGGTGATCCAGTATGTCTACGGCAAGTACGGCCGCGAGCGCGCGGCCTTGGCGGCCACCGTCATTTGCTATCGTCCGCGCAGTGCCCTGCGGGACGTCGGCAAGGCGTTGGGGCTCGATCTTGCGCAAGTCGACAAGCTCGCGCGCGGCATGCAATGGTGGGATGGCCAGCGCATCGACCCGGACCGCATCCGTGCCTCCGGTTTCGATCCCGAGGATCCCGTGATTGCGCGCCTCATCGCGCTCGCCGCGGAGATACTAGGGTTTCCCCGCCATCTCTCGCAGCATGTCGGCGGCTTCGTCATCGCACGCGGGCGTTTGGATGAACTCGTGCCCATCGAGAACGCAGCCATGCCCGATCGTACGGTGATCGAGTGGGACAAGGACGATCTCGATGCATTGGGGCTGCTGAAAGTGGATGTGCTCGGCCTCGGCATGCTGAGCGCGCTGCGCCGGACGTTTCAATTGGTCAACGAATTCGGCGGTTCATCCGCGGTTGCGGGTCACCTGGGGCTGGCGACGGTGCCGGGCGAGGATGCGGCCGTGTACGCGATGATTTGCCGCGCCGACACCACGGGTGTGTTTCAAATCGAGTCTCGCGCGCAGATGTCCATGCTGCCGCGCCTGCGGCCACAAAATTACTACGATCTCGTCATCGAAGTGGCGATCGTGCGTCCCGGGCCGATTCAGGGGGAAATGGTGCATCCGTACTTGCGCCGCCGCAGCGGCGAGGAGGCGGTGACTTACCCCAGCAAAGAAGTGGAGGCGGTGCTCAAGCGCACCCTGGGAGTGCCGATTTTTCAAGAGCAAGTCATGCAATTGGCGATCGTCGCAGCGGGCTTTTCGCCGGGCGAGGCGGACCGGCTGCGCCGCGCCATGGCGGCCTGGAAGCGCAAGGGCGGCCTGGAGCCCTTCCAGCGCCAATTGATCGACGGCATGCGCGAGCGGGGGTATCCCGACAGTTTCGCGCATCAGATATTCAATCAGATACTGGGGTTCGGCGAATATGGCTTCCCCGAGTCGCATGCGGCGAGCTTCGCGCTCCTCGTGTATACCTCCGCCTGGCTCAAACACTACGAACCTGCGGCATTTTGCGCGGCGCTCGTCAACAGCCAGCCGATGGGTTTTTATGCGCCGGCCCAATTGGTGCGCGACGCGCGCTCCCACGGCGTCGAGGTGCGCGCCGTCGATGCGGCATCCAGCGATTGGGACTGCACGCTCGAGCGGCGGGACGATGGCCACCCGGCATTGCGCCTGGGGCTGCGTTTGGTCAAGCATTTGTCGAGCGAGGGAGCGGCGCGGCTGCTCGCGGCGCGAGCGGTGCGTGCTTTCGACTCCATCGCGGATCTTGCCGAGCGGGGCGGCCTTACCAGGCACGATCTGGAGGCTCTGGCGGATGCCGATGCGTTGAGCCGCCTTGCGGGACATCGGCATCACGCCATGTGGCAAGTGACCGGCGTGGAACGCGTGCTGCCGTTGCTGTCCGCCGCGACAGTGCCTGCGGAAGGCATCCCGCTGCTGCGCGCGCCGCGCGAGGGCCAGGACATCGTCGCCGACTATGGCAGCACCGGCCTGACGCTGCGGCGCCATCCGCTGTGCCTGTTGCGGGAAAAACTGCGGCAGCGCGGCGTGCTGCAGACCCAGGATCTCTGGGAACAGCCGAACGGGAAATGGGTGAGAACGGCGGGCCTGGTCATCACGCGTCAACGGCCGGGCAGCGCAGGGGGAGTCACCTTCGTCACCATGGAGGATGAAACCGGCTATGTGAATTTGATCGTTTGGAACCGCGTTGCAGAGGAGCAGCGCGCGGCGCTGCTCGAATCGCGTTTGCTCGAGGTGCAGGGGCAGGTGCAGCGCGAAGGCGATGTGCAGCACGTGATCGCGCGGCGGCTGACGAATCTATCGGCGATGCTGGGGGACCTCACGGTCGCGTCGCGGAATTTTCATTAGGAGCCTGGAGCCGGTTCAAACATCGAGCCCGATCGACCGCATCAGCGCAAGACCATTGCTCTTGGTGACGATGCCGGCACGCAGCCTGAAATCGAATTTGAGGCGCCCGTCGACCAGCTCGTCCTGAAAATGCACGTTCACCAGACTCATTGGGGCCAGCCCGGGAACCTCCGCCAGCGCCAGATCATGAGTGCTGACCAGGCCGATTGCGCCGCGTTCGATCAACGCCCGTATCACTCCCTGCGCCCCGACCCGCCGATCCGCCGAATTCGTTCCCTGCAGCAACTCATCCAAGAGAAACAATAGCGGCAGCTGCGCCGGCTCGAATAGCTGGCGCAGCCGCGTGATCTCGGCGTAGAAGCGCGAACTGCCCTCGTGGAGCGAATCATTGATGCGGATGCTGGCGCCGATGCGCAGCGGCGTCATCTGCAGCCGCCGTGCGCGCACCGGACCGCCGGCCATGGCGAGTACCGTATTGATGCCGACGGTGCGCAACAGAGTGCTTTTGCCCGACATGTTCGAGCCGCTGACCAGCAGCACGCGGGTGGAACCGGAAATGTCCACATCGTTGCACACGCGCACCGCGGCGGGGATCAACGGGTGGCCCAAATCGACCGCCTGAAAGGACGCCGCGCCGGCGGTGAATTCCGGAAACGGATCGCCAGGGTGCTCGTAGGCGTACTGGGCCAGCGACACCAGGCTCTCGATCTCGCCGACAACGTCCAGCCAGGCGGGGATTGCCGCGCCGTGCGCGCTGCGCCAGCGCTCGGCAGCAAGCGCCGCCTGCAGCGGATACATGATCAGCAGCAAGAAGGGGGCCAGGATCGGATTGCGGCGCGCCTCGACAAAATTGACGATGGTGGCGAGCTTGGTGAAGGTCGCCGATGCAGACAGCGCGTGCGACGACAATTTCTCCAGCAGGGCGCGCAGCGGCGGTGCATCGAAGCGCTCCGCTTCGATCCGGCGGAGCAGCAGGGACAGGCCCTTGAGATCTTCGTAGGCGCTCTCGACCGCGACGATGGCCTCGCGAATCGGCGTCTTCAAGTAGGCGGCGACGGCGCCCTCGATCATGAGCACCGCCAGCAGCGGAAAACTGACTCCCCAGATTGCCCAGGCGGCGGCCGCGGCCACCGCAAGCACGGCGAGCAACGGCGCCGTCCAGCGTAGCCAACGGTGATTCAGCCGATTGGGCGCCTGCACCCAGGCGGTGAGCATTTCCGGGCGCAGCGCGATTCTCGCGGGCTCGCCGCCGGCCGCGAGATCCTCGTGCAAGTCCAGGCGCGTGCGCAGATCGGCGATGGCGGCGTGCCGCCCGCGAATGGTGTCGATGTCCGCGGGCGCCAGCAGCCATTGCGCAAGGGTGTCTTCGCCCATCTGCGTGCGCGCCGCGCACAACAGCTCGTACAGGCTGTCGGGGCCGAAGAGATCCAGATCCGACGCATAGATGTGGTGTGCAACGTCGAACCGTTCGCCGGTGGGCCGGCCGCCACGCCATTGATCGCGCAGGCGCTCGAGCCCGGCGCGGTAGAATGCCACGGCGCGCTGCGCGCGGCCGCGGGCTTCCCGGATGCGCTGGTGATGCAAGACTGCCGCGACGAATGCCGCAATGGGAACCAGAAGCCACTGCGGCGCAATCCACCGAACGCCGAAGCTTAAAGCTGCGGCCGCCAGAAACAACGCGCCGAGGGCGAGCCGTGTGCTTCCCATGCGCGCGTGCAGCAGATCCATCCGCGCCAGGCGCATTTCACGTTCGCGAAGGCGCTGCGAATATTGCTCGCTCGGAGACACGAAACAGTGTGGCATATTTCGCGCGGGATTTGGCCCTTGACGCGCCATTTGCGCAAAGCGCAGGATCGCGAGGGCACAGGGAGCACACATGAATTCAAGCGACGACGCCGGCGACGGCTCACGGCGGTCATTTCTACTGTCGAGCGGCCGGTTATTGACGAGCGCGTGGATCGCGGCGCACTGGCCTGCGATCGCGGCTGCCGCGCATCACGTGGACGACATGTCCGGCGCGACTGCGCCCAAGGGGTTCGAGTTCTTGAGCGCCGCGGATGCCGCCGACGTGCAGGCGATTGCCGCGCAAATCTATCCGAGCGGCGCCACGCCGGGCGCAACCGAGGCGCATGCGGTGTATTTCATCGACCGTGCGCTGGGCACATTTTTCGCCGACTGGTCGGCGGATTTTCACGCCGGGCTCAAGGAATTGCAGTCCGGGTTCCGGGCGTCGAATCCGGCAGTGCCGGCATTCGCCAAGGCGGGTCCGCAGGCGCAGATCGCCTACCTGAAGAAAATCGAAGACTCCGCATTTTTCAACGCGGTACGCACGCTGACCTTGCTGGGCATGTTCTCCTCGCCCAAGTACGGCGGCAATTTCCAAGGGTCCGGTTGGAAGATGATGGGATTCGCCGATCAGCACGCCTTCACCCCGCCGTTCGGCTACTACGACCGCGAATACGCCGGCTTCGTGCCGTACTCGGAGAAGCACACGTGAGCGGCCGGACCTTCAAATCCACTGAAACCGTGGATTTCGTCGTGGTCGGCTCGGGCGCCGCCGGCGGCGTCATGGCGCGCGAGTTGTCGCAAGCAGGCTTTTCGGTGCTGGTGTTCGAGCAGGGGCCGCGCCTTGGCCCTGCGGACTTCGAGCACGATGAGTTGAAATACTTTTTTCTGAACGGGATCACGGTCGACCCCAAGGTCAGTCCGCAAAGCTTTCGCAAGACTCCCAACGAGGTCGCGAAAGTCGCCGCGGGTTTTCCGCCTGCCTGGTATGCGCGGCTTGTCGGCGGCAGCAGCAATCATTTCACGGCGAACTACTGGCGGTTTCACGAGATCGACTTCAACGAGCGCAGCGTCTTGGGGTCGATTCCCGGCACGGGATTTGCCGACTGGCCGATCAGCTACCAGGAACTGGAGCCCTACTATACGAAGGTGGAGTGGGAGGTCGGAGTGTCGGGCCTTGGCAACGCCAGTCCGTTCGACCCACCTCGCTCCAAACCCTATCCCATGCCGCCGGTGCCGGTGAAGTCGTCCGGCGTGCTGCTCGAGCGCGGCGCGCGCAAACTGGGACTGCACGCCTTTCCGGCGCCCATGGCCATCACCTCGCAGCCGTTTCGCGGCCGCCCATCGTGCGTGCATTGCGGTTTCTGCATGGGATTCGGCTGCGAGGCGCGGGCGAAGTCCTCCGCCTTGTACACCATGATTCCCGAGGCCGAGGCGACCGGGCGCTGTGAGGTGCGGTCCGAGAGCTATGTGTACCACGTCGACACCGATTCGAGCGGCCGCGCCACCGGCGTGCACTATTTCGACCGCGACAAGCGCGAGCATTTTCAGAAAGCCCGCGCAGTGGTGTTGTCGGCGAATGGCGCGGAGACGGTGCGTCTGCTCCTCAACTCCACCAGCAGACGCACCGTCTCCGCGCCATTCGCCGACAACACCACTGCGCGGGCTTTCTGAAAATGCTCGC
>DATLVV010000440.1:0-19431 GCA_035577165.1 Steroidobacteraceae bacterium
CGCGTCGCGCGGCTGCTTCTGCAGTTCCACCTGCGCGGCTTCGCGCCCTTCCTGTCCCGTCTTCGGATCGCGGATCAGCTCTTTGAGCTCGGCGCGGCGCGTAGCGTACTTCTTCGCTACCTTGAGGCGCTTTTTCTCGCGCATGAGCATGTTCGTCTTGGCCATGGGCTATTACCCTACTTGCGGAACGGAAAGTTGAAGGCTTCTAACAGCGCGCGCCCGTGCTTGTCGTCGTGCGCCGACGTGGAAATGGTGATGTCCATGCCACGGATTTGATCGATCTGGTCGTATTGAATCTCGGGGAAAATGATCTGTTCTTTGACGCCCAGGCTGTAATTGCCGCGGCCGTCGAACGAGCGCGTGCTGATGCCGCGGAAGTCCCTGATGCGCGGAATGGCGATGCTGACGAGACGATCCAGGAACTCGTACATCCGGTCGCCGCGCAGGGTCACCTTGCAGCCGATCGCCTGGCCGTCGCGGACCTTGAACGTCGCCACCGACTTCTTCGCCTTGGTCACCGCCGGCTTCTGGCCGGTGATCTTCGCCATGTCGGCGGTCGCGGCGTCCATGACCTTCTTGTCGGCCACCGCCTCGCCCACGCCCATGTTGACCGTGATCTTGAGGATGCGCGGCACCTGCATGGTGTTCTTGAGCCCGAGCTTCGTCTTGAGCTCCGGCACGAGCTTGTCGTGATAAATCTTTTTCAGTCTTGCTGCCATGTCATGTCACTCGTTATTTCGCGTCGACCATTTCTTTGTTCGACTTGAATATGCGGACCTTGCGGCCGTCCTCGAGCGCCTTGAAGCCGACGCGGTCGCCCTTCTGGGTCGCCGGATTGAAGACCAGCACGTTCGACACGTGCAGCGGCGCTTCGCGTTCGATGATGCCGCCCTGCACGCCCATCTGCGGATTCGGCCGCTGATGCTTCTTGGCCATGTTCAGTCCCTCGACGCGCACGCGGTCGTCCGCCAGCACCTCGATGACGGCGCCTTTGCGCCCCTTGTCGCGGCCGGTGATCAGCACCACCATGTCGCCCTTGCGAATCTTTTGCATCACAGCACCTCGGGTGCGAGCGAGATGATCTTCATGAACTGCACATTGCGCAGTTCGCGCGTCACCGGTCCAAAGATACGGGTGCCGATGGGCTCGAGCTTGTTGGTCAGGAGCACCGCCGCGTTGGTGTCGAAGCGGATCAGCGAACCGTCGGCGCGGCGCACGCCGCTCTTGGTGCGGACCACCACGGCGTCATACACCTCGCCCTTCTTCACTTTGCCGCGCGGGATCGCGTCCTTGACGCTGACCTTGATGACGTCGCCCACGGCTGCGTAACGGCGCTTCGAGCCGCCGAGCACCTTGATGCACATCAGCCGTTTGGCGCCGCTGTTATCGGCCACATTCAACATGGTTCGAAGCTGGATCATTTGGGGTGGCCTCTCATTCAGCCCGGGCGCGTTCGACTACGCGCACCAGCACCCATGATTTACGGCGCGACATCGGCCGGCAGGGCTTGATCGATACCGTATCGCCTTCCTTGCACTCGTTGCTTTCGTCATGCGCGAGCAGCTTGGTGGTGCGGCGAATGTACTTGCCGTAGGTCGGATGCTTCACCAGACGCTCGATCGACACCGCGATGGTCTTGTCCATCTTGTTGCTGATGACCTTGCCCGTGAGCAGCCGCTGCCCGGGAATGGGCGCAGCGCCGGCTGCGGCAGCTTCGCCCGCAGGCGCCTGGGAAGTCTGTACATCGCTCGACATCACGCCTTACCTCCGCTCACCCGGGACTGGGCAAGCACCGTCTTAACTCGCGCGATATTCCTGCGCACTTTCGCAAATTGATCCGGCTTCGCCGCCTGGCCCGTGGCGCGCGCCATGCGCAAATTGAATTGCTCGCGGCGCAGCTTCAAGAGCTCTTCGCCGAGATCCTTCGGCTGTTTGCCGCGTAAATCTTTCGCCTTCATGTACGCACCTTCAAGTTCGAACCTGGCGCTTCACGAACGCCGTCGACACGGATAGCTTGGCCGAGGCCAGGCGGAATGCCTCGCGAGCGATCGCCTCGCTCATGCCTTCGATTTCGAACAACACCTTGCCCGGCAGCACCCGCGCAACCCAATACTCGACGTTGCCCTTGCCGGATCCCATGCGCACTTCGAGCGGCTTCTGGGTGATCGGCACATCCGGGAACACGCGGATCCAAATCCGCCCGCCGCGCTTCACGTAGCGTGAAATTGCGCGACGCGCCGCTTCGATCTCGCGCGCCGTCATGCGGCAGCGGTCGGTTGCCTTCAGGCCAAACTCGCCGAACGCAACGGAGTTGCCGCGCTGCGCGCTGCCCGAAATCTTGCCCTTGAACTGTTTGCGGAACTTGGTCCGCTTCGGCTGCATCATGCTGTGTTACCTATTCAACCCGCGGCCGGAGCCGGTGCCTCGGCGGACTTGGGTGTGGCAGCGGCGGCAGCTTCGGCCTCAGCCTCGGCGGCCTCGACTTCCGGCTGATCGAACACTTCGCCCTTGAATATCCAAACCTTGATGCCGATGACGCCGTACGTGGTCTGCGCCTCGGCGACGCCGTAGTCGATGTCGGCGCGGAACGTGTGCAGCGGAACCCGGCCCTCGCGGTTGGTTTCGGTGCGCGCGATTTCCGAGCCGTTGAGGCGTCCGGAGATGCGCACCTTGATGCCCAACGCGCCCGAGCGCATGGTATTGGTCACCGCACGCTTCATCGCGCGGCGGAACATCACGCGCTTTTCCAGCTGCTGCGAGATGCCTTCGGCGACCAGTTTCGCATCGAGCTCCGGCTTGCGGATTTCCGCGATGTTGAGCCGCACATCGTTCATGGTCATGCCGAGAATCTTGGCCACCGCGGTGCGGAGTTTCTCGATGTCCTCGCCCTTCTTGCCGATCACGATTCCCGGACGTGCCGTGTGGATGGTGATATTGGCGCGGCGCGCGGCGCGCTCGATGTGAATGCGGCTCACCGAGGCATCGGCGAGCTTTTTGTTCAGATATTTGCGCACCAGATGATCGGTGTGGATGTTCGAGGCAAACGTCTTCGATCCGGCGTACCACTTCGACGACCAGTCGCGCGTGATGCCAAGACGAATACCAATCGGATTTACTTTCTGACCCATTAGGCCTCTCGCTTACCGTCGGACACTTGAACCAGGATGTGACTATTGCGCTTCGCGATCCGCACACCGCGCCCCTTGGCGCGCGCATGGAAACGCTTGAGCATCGGCGCCGGATCGACCTCGACCCGCGTCACCTTCAGATCGTCGACATCGGCGTTGAAATTGTTGTACGCATTGGCAATCGCCGAATCCAACACCTTGAGGACGATCTTTGCGCCCTTCTTCGGCATGAACTTCAACGTATTGACCGCCAGCGTCGCGGACTTGCCGCGGATGGTGTCCACCACCAAGCGGCATTTCTGCGGAGAGATGCGCGCGTACCGTAAGATCGCCTTGGTTTGCATACCTTACTCCGCCGCCGTGACTTTCTTGTCGCCGGAATGCGCTTTGAACGTGCGCGTGGGCGCAAACTCGCCGAGCTTGTGGCCGACCATGTTTTCGGAAACCAGCACCGGCACGTGCAAACGCCCGTTGTGCACGGCGATGGTCAACCCGACCATATCGGGGATGACCATTGAACGGCGCGACCAGGTCTTGATCGGACGGCGGTCATTCTTTTGACCGGCCGTCTGCACCTTCTTGGCCAGGTGCAGATCCACGAACGGACCTTTCTTGAGCGAACGAGGCACTGTGATATCTCCAGTCTCTTACAGTCGTTTGTTCTTGCGGCGCTGAACGATCATGCCGTCAGTGCGCTTGTTGCGGCGCGTCTTCTTGCCCTTGGTCTGCAGGCCCCACGGGCTCACCGGATGGGGGTTGCCTTGACCTGACTTGCCCTCGCCGCCGCCGTGCGGGTGATCGACCGGGTTCATCACGACGCCGCGAACCGTCGGGCGCACGCCGAGCCAGCGCACTGCGCCGGCCTTGCCGAACACGCGCAGGTTGTGCTCGTCGTTGCCCACCTCGCCGATGGTGGCGCGGCAGTCGACATGAATCTTGCGCATCTCGCCCGACTTCAAACGCACGCTGGCATACACGCCTTCGCGCGCCGCGAATTGAGCGGAGCCGCCGGCGCTGCGCGCCAATTGGCCGCCCTTGCCGACTTTGAGCTCGATGTTGTGCACGGTGCTGCCCACCGGGATGTGCCGCAGCGGCAGGGCGTTGCCCGGCTTGATCGGCGCATCCGCGCCGGAGCGGATCTCATCCCCGGCCTGCACGCCCTTGGGCGCCAGAATGTAGCGGCGCTCGCCGTCCTTGTAGAGCACCAACGCGAGATGCGAGGTCCGATTGGGATCATATTCCAGGCGCTCGACCACACCCGGAATCCCGTCCTTGTCGCGCTTGAAATCGACCAGGCGGTAACGCGGCTTGTGACCGCCGCCGATATGGCGCGTGGTTTGCCGACCGGAATGGTTGCGTGCGCCGGTGCGCGGCTTCTTCGTCGTCAAGGAGGCGAGCGGGCCGCCCTTGTGCAGGTGCGAGCGGTCGATTTTGACTACGAAGCGCGTACCCGGAGAGGTCGGCTTCATTTTAATGAGTGCCATGGCCTATGAGTCCTTAACCAATCGAGCCGCCGGTGAAGTCGATCGACTGCCCGGTTTGCAAACGCACGTACGCTTTCTTGTAGCCGTTGCGCTTGCCGGCGACATTCTTGAAACGGCGGGTCTTGCCCGGCTTGTTGAGCAGGTTGACGCCTTCGACCTTGACTTCGAACATCAATTCGACGGCCTGTTTGACCTCGGCCTTCGACGCATCGTCCCGTACGCGGAACACGTACTGATTCGCCTTCTCGCTGACGGTGGCGGCCTTTTCCGACACGTGCGGCTGTATCAGCACGGTCATCAAGCGTTCTTTATTCATTCGCGCCTCCGAGACGCTGTTCGAGCAGCTTCAAGGCGCCGACCGTGGCAATCACCTTGTCGTGCTTGATCAAGGTCAACGGATCGAGAGACGCCACCGACATCACATCCACATAGGGCACGTTGCGGGCCGCCAGGAACAATTTCTCTTCGTAGGCCTCGACCAATATCAGCGCACGCTTCAAACCGAATTCGGCCAACTTGGCTATCAGCAACTTGGTCCGCGGTGCGGTGAGTTCGATGGATTCGACGGCGAAGAGGCGATCTTCACGCACCAACTGCGACACCATGGACTGCATGGCGGCGCGATACATCTTGCGATTGACCTTTTGCGAGAAATCACGCGGCTTGGCCGCGAAAGCCCGGCCGCCGCCCACCCAAATGGGGCTGCGAATCGAGCCGGCGCGCGCCTGGCCGGTGCCTTTCTGGCTCCAGGGCTTCTTGCCGCCGCCACGCACTTCGGCACGGCTTTTCTGCGCCTTGGTGCCGGCTCGGCCGGCGGCCTGATAGGCGGTTACCACCTGGTGAATCAGGGCTTCGTTGTAGGCGCGGCCGAAAGCCGCATCCGACAATTGGATGTCGCTCGCCGGGCTTGCGTTCTTGAGCTGCAGCTTCATAGGGGTTACTTCTTGTCAGCCTTGGGTGCGGCCTTACCGGCCGCGGCGGTCGCGCCCTTAGGCTGGCCACCCTTCGCGGCGGCAGGAGCCTTGTTCGGCATGAGTTTCTGGCGCCGGCCCTTGCCGGCGGCCTTGACCGACGGCCTGACCACGACGCGGCCGCCTTCGGCGCCCGGAACCGCGCCGCTGATCAACAGCAAATTGCGCGGCACATCGACTTCGACGATGCGCAGATTCTCGATGGTGCGGTTCTTCACGCCCATGTGACCCGACATGCGCTTACCCTTGAAAACGCGTCCCGGCGTCTGGCGCTGGCCGATGGAACCCGGGGCGCGATGCGATACCGAGTTGCCGTGGGTCTTCATGCCGCCCGCAAAATTATGGCGCTTCATGGTGCCGGCAAAGCCCTTGCCCACCGTGGTGCCGGTGACATCGACGATCTGGCCTGCGGCAAACATGTCGACTTTCAGCTCGCCGCCGGCCGCCAGCGCGTCGCCTTCGCCTTTCTTCAGGCGGAATTCATGGGAGGAAGCACCTGCCGCAACATTAGCCTTGGCGAAATGGCCCGCCAGCGCCTTGGTCACCCGGGACGGGCGGCGGGCGCCAATGGTGACCTGCACCGAACGATAACCGTCGGTTTTATCGCTCTTGACTTGCGAGATGCGGTTCGGCAACGCCTCAACGACCGTCACAGGAACAGTTACGCCGGCTTCAGTGAATATTCGGGTCATACCGCACTTGCGGCCAACCAGACCAATGGTCATTGTCAATCCTCTCGAGCGGTACCCTTAAGGGTTTGCACCGCATTCGTTGCGACAGATCAGCGGTTTGGGCACTCGGACCCTGACGACCCTTGGGAAGCCAGCGTCGGCGCCCACGCGCTCCGACCTCTAAAATGGACGGCGGATTATATATGAATCCGCCCTGGGTTCAAGTTTTCCGGCCTAATTCAACTTGATTTGGACGTCCACACCCGCCGGCAATTCCAGCTTCATCAGGGCGTCCACGGTCTTGTCCGTGGGGATCAATATGTCCATCAGGCGTTTGTGGGTGCGGATTTCGAACTGGTCGCGCGCGTCCTTGTCGCCATGCGGAGCGGTCAACACCGTGAATCGCTCCATTTTGATGGGCAGCGGCACCGGACCCTTGACGGTCGCACCCGTGCGCTTCGCCGTATCGACGATTTCGCGGGCCGACTTGTCGATCAGGCGATGATCGAAAGCCTTCAAGCGGATCCTAATGTTCTGATTAGCCATAAATCTAACTCTTTCAGTTAACGGACGGGGTCGCTTCGACCCCGTTTAATGTTGGGCGCAGCCCATGAAAAGGGTGCGGGATACTACGGTTTCCAGGCGCTTCGCGCAAGTTTCCAGGCTATTCCCATGCGCTTCGCGCAACTTGCCAGGCGCTCACGCGCCGAATCTACGGGGCCGATGCGGCCCCGTCCGAAAAGATCAAAATCCCTATGCAATAACCTTGGCAACGACCCCGGCGCCGACGGTTTTGCCGCCCTCGCGGATGGCAAAGCGCAGCCCCTGCTCCATCGCGATCGGCGCGATCAGCTCCACCACAATCTTGATGTTGTCCCCCGGCATCACCATCTCCGTGCCCTCCGGCAACTCCACCGCTCCGGTCACGTCCGTGGTGCGAAAGTAGAACTGCGGCCGATATCCCTTGAAGAACGGCGTGTGCCGCCCGCCCTCTTCCTTCGTCAGCACGTACACCTCGGCCTCAAACTTCGTGTGCGGATTGATCGAACCGGGCTTGCACAACACCTGCCCGCGCTCCACCTCTTCGCGCTTCGTGCCGCGCAGCAGCACCCCCACGTTGTCCCCCGCCTGACCCTCATCCAGCAGCTTCCTGAACATCTCCACCCCGGTGCACGTCGTCTTGGTGGTCGGGCGTATCCCCACGATCTCCACCTCATCGTTCACCTTCACGATCCCGCGCTCTATGCGCCCCGTCACCACCGTGCCGCGGCCCGCTATCGAGAACACATCCTCCACCGGCATCAAAAATGCCCCCTCGATCGCCCGCTTCGGCACCGGAATGTACTCATCCAGCGCCTTGACCAGCTTGATCACCGAGGGCACCCCAATCTCGCCCGCATCGCCCTCCAAGGCCTTCAACGCCGAGCCGGTGATGATCGGGGTCTTGTCCCCGGGAAATTTGTACAACGTCAGCAGATCCCGAACCTCCAGCTCCACCAGCTCCAACAGCTCCGCGTCATCCACCATGTCCGCCTTGTTCAAGTACACCACGATGTACGGCACCCCCACCTGGCGCGCCAGCAAAATGTGCTCGCGCGTCTGCGGCATCGGGCCGTCCGCCGCCGAGACCACCAAAATCGCCCCGTCCATCTGCGCCGCTCCCGTGATCATGTTCTTCACGTAGTCCGCATGGCCCGGGCAATCCACGTGCGCGTAGTGGCGCGCCTCGCTCTGGTACTCCACGTGCGCCGTCGCTATCGTGATCCCGCGCGCGCGCTCCTCCGGCGCCTTGTCAATCTGGTCGTAGGCCTTGAATTCCCCGCCAAACTTCTCCGCCATCACCTTCGTTAAGGCCGCCGTCAAGGTCGTCTTGCCATGATCGACATGTCCTATCGTCCCCACGTTCACGTGCGGCTTCGTTCGCTCAAACTTCCCCTTCGACACGGCTTATCTCCAAAAATGAGTGAAATATGGTTGAGGTGACTTAGTAATCTTTCTTCATGACGGCGTCGGCGACATTGCCCGGAACTTCCATGTATTTCGCGAATTCCATGGTGTAGTTCGCGCGGCCCTGGCTCATCGAACGCATGGCAGTCGAGTATTGGAACATCTCGGCGAGCGGCACATCGGCGGTCACCACCTTACCGGAGGGAGAATCCTCCATGCCGACGATCTGGCCCCGGCGGCGGTTCAGGTCGCCGACGATGTCGCCATAGTAGTCCTCGGGAGTGACCACTTCGACCTTCATGATGGGTTCGAGCAGCACCGGTTTGGCCTTGCGGAAACCTTCCTTGAAGCCCATGGAGCCGGCGATCTTGAACGCCATTTCGTTCGAATCGACATCGTGATACGAGCCGTCGAAGATCGTGACTTTGACATCGACGATGGGGTAGCCCGCGATCACCCCGGTCTGCACGGCTTCTTGAATGCCTTTGTCCACGGCAGGAATGAATTCGCGCGGCACGGCGCCGCCGACGATGCCATTGACGAACTGATAGCCTTTGCCGGATTCCTGCGGCTCGATTTTCAGCCAGACATGGCCGTACTGGCCGCGGCCGCCGGACTGGCGCACGAATTTGCCTTCGGACTCCACGGTGCCGCGGATGGTTTCGCGATAGGCCACCTGCGGCTTGCCCACATTGGCATCGACCTTGAATTCGCGCTTCATTCGATCGACGATGATTTCGAGATGCAGCTCGCCCATCCCCGAAATGATGGTCTGGCCGGACTCTTGATCCGTGTGCACGCGAAACGAGGGATCTTCCTTCGCCAGGCGCTGCAGGGCGAGACCCATTTTTTCTTGATCAACCTTGGTCTTCGGTTCGACGGCCACCGAGATGACCGGCTCCGGAAACTCCATCTTTTCCAGGATGATGACCTTGTGGGGATCCGACAGGGTGTCGCCGGTCGTCACGTCCTTCAAGCCGACCGCGGCTGCGATATCGCCGGCGCGGACCTCTTTGATCTCGGAGCGCTCGCTGGCATGCATTTGCAGCAGACGCCCGATCCGTTCGGTGCGGCTCCGGTTCGGCACGAACACCTGATCGCCTGAATTCAGCGTGCCGGAATAGACGCGGAAAAACGTCAGATTGCCGACGAAGGGATCGTTCAAAATCTTGAATGCCAATGCGGAAAACGCTTCGCTGTCGCCCGGCTGGCGGGTCATGGGTTCGCCGCGCTCGCTCTGGCCTTTCACCGGCGGCACTTCCGTGGGCGATGGCATGTATTCGACGATGGCGTCGAGAACGGCCTGCACCCCCTTGTTCTTGAATGCAGAACCGCAGGTCACCAGGCACACTTCATTCTTCAGCGCGCGCGCCCGCAGACCCTGCTTGATCTCGATATCCGACAACTCGCCGGTCTCTAGGTATTTGTTGAGCAGCGTCTCGTTGCCTTCGGCGGCCGCCTCGATCATTTTGGCGCGCCACTCCTGGCACTCCTTGAGCATGTCGGCCGGAATGTCGCGGTACTCGAACTTCATGCCCTGGGTTTCTTCGTCCCACCAGATGGACTTCATCTTGACCAGGTCGACCACGCCGACGAAGCCATCCTCGGCGCCGATGGGCAGCTGAATGGGAACCGGGTTGCCCCGCAGCCGCGAGCGGATTTGATCCACGCAGCGCAGGAAATTCGCGCCGGCGCGGTCCATCTTGTTGACGAATGCCACGCGCGGAACGCCGTACTTGTTCATCTGGCGCCAAACGGTTTCGGATTGCGGCTGCACGCCCGACACCGCGCAATAAACCGCCACAGCCGAGTCCAGCACGCGCAAGGAGCGCTCTACTTCAATGGTGAAGTCGACGTGTCCGGGGGTGTCGATGATGTTGATGCGGTACTCGGGAAAGCTCTTGTCCATTCCCTTCCAGAAGCAGGTCGTCGCCGCGGCGGTGATGGTGATGCCGCGCTCCTGCTCCTGTTCCATGTAGTCCATGACGGCCGCTCCGTCATGCACTTCGCCGATCTTGTGCGACACGCCCGTATAAAAAAGAATACGCTCCGTCGCGGTGGTTTTCCCCGCGTCGATGTGAGCGGAAATACCGATGT
The DNA here is from genome assembly GCA_035577165.1 of Steroidobacteraceae bacterium. Classification (GTDB taxonomy): domain Bacteria; phylum Pseudomonadota; class Gammaproteobacteria; order Steroidobacterales; family Steroidobacteraceae; genus Bog-1198. Next base: position 10,299 of record DATLVV010000440.1, read on the forward strand.
TTCGGTATCGCTCAATGGGCGTAGTGCGTGCCATGTTATTCCCAGGTCGTTCATGCGCTTCGCTCAACTAGCGCTTCGCGCAACTATCAACGGGGCCGAAGCGGCCCCGTCCGAGAAAGATATATATGGCCGAGTCGGCGCAATTCCAGCCGGCCTTCGCCCGCTCTGTTACCAGCGGTAGTGCGCGAACGCCTTGTTGGCCTCGGCCATGCGGTGAGTGTCTTCGCGCTTGCGGACCGCGGCGCCGCGATTCTCTGCGGCTTCCATGAGTTCCGCGGCAAGGCGATGAGCCATGGATTTTTCGCTGCGTGCGGTGGCCGCTTCGATGACCCAGCGCATGGCGAGCGTTTGCCGACGATTGGCGCGTACTTCGACGGGCACTTGGTAAGTAGCGCCGCCGACACGGCGGGACTTGACCTCGACCACCGGCTTGACGTTGTCCAGCGCTTGCTGCAACACAGCAATAGCCTCGCCGCCCGCGCGGCCGCTCTTGTCGCCGATGCGATCGATGGCGCCATAGACGATTTTTTCGGCGGCCGACTTCTTGCCGCGCTCCATCACCATGTTGATGAATTTGGCCAACATGTCGTTGCCGAACTTGGGATCCGGAAGAATGGTGCGGTGGGGGGCTGCTGCTCTACGGGACATGAAAAACCTTTATTTCTTGGGACGTTTGGCGCCGTACTTGGAGCGGCCTTGCCGACGATCACTGACGCCGGCGCAATCGAGCGCGCCGCGGACAGTGTGATAACGGACACCGGGCAGATCCTTGACGCGGCCGCCGCGGATCAAGACCACCGAGTGTTCTTGCAAATTGTGGCCTTCGCCGCCGATATAGCTCGAGACCTCATAACCGTTTGTCAGGCGCACACGGCACACCTTGCGCAACGCCGAGTTGGGCTTTTTCGGCGTGGTCGTGTACACGCGGGTGCACACGCCGCGCTTTTGCGGCGAAGCGGCCAGCGCCGGAACCTTGGACTTCCAGGCAGGCTCGTTCCGGCCGGTACGAATGAGTTGGGTCGTCGTCGCCATAAATACCTTTGAAGCTGCGCAAAGCTACGCGCAGCCTGGTTGCATAAACTTAAAATTAACGGGCGTTAATGCCCCGCACTTGTGCCCGGAGACAAAGGCCGGCGATTGTAGGAACCGGCCGCCTGGGTGTCAAGGTAATTGCTGCTTCGCAGCAGGAATATTAAATGAAGACTGTCATTCTACTGTTCTGTTCCAACGTGTTCATGACCTTCGCCTGGTATGGACACCTTAAATATGGTCATTCCTGGCCGCTGTGGAAGGCCATCCTCGTATCCTGGCTCATCGCCCTGCTGGAATACTGCCTTGCCGTCCCGGCCAATCGTTGGGGATTCGGCGAATTTACGGGCTTCCAACTGAAGATCCTGCAGGAGGCGATCACGGTGGCCGTTTTTATCGTTTTCGCCATCACCTTTCTCAAGGAGAAGATGGCATGGAATTACGCAGTCTCATTCGCGCTGCTGATTGCCGCGGTGGTCGTCGCCTTTGCCTTCAGGCCCGGCACGGGCATCGAATTCTAGTCGCAATGGGAGTCCTGCGATCTTGAGTCAGCTGGCCGGCCGCCGCGCGGCGTTGTCAATCGCCGCCTTGGGCGCGTGTGCCATCGCGCAGGCCGCCGAGGCTGACGAAATCGCCGTCACTCCTTACCGTCCGACAGTATCCACTCCCGCCGCGCTGTCGGCGCCCGATTGGATAGAAGTCGAATTCGGCTTGATGAACTCGAACGGCGGGATACCGACGGTGCGCGACAGCGCCCCCTACTCCGTCAAGCTGGCGTTCTCCGATGACTGGGGCGTGCGCATCGGCGGCGAAATCTGGGTACGCGATGTCGGAGCAACGGGTCGGAACATCAATGGGGTCGGCGACACCGGCATTGTTTTGAAGCGCCGATTCGCGGTCAATGAACGCTCTGCGTTCGGTCTCGAGTTGGGCGTGATGGCGCCGACGGCACCGGCCGGATTGCACAGCGGCAGCGGCGGAACCGACTACAGCGTGAATGCCATCTACAGCACAGACTTTGGCTCGGCGTTTCACACCGATCTCAACTACAGCATCACCCGTCTGGGAGCGGCCGGATTCGGGGAGAACCGCGGCCTGAGTATTTGGGCGGCCGCCCTCTCCTATGCGATTGACCCACGCTGGGGCGTCGCCGGCGAGCTATCGGGAGCCAAGCAAGGCGGCGCGTATTCAACGGTACAAGTGTTGTTCGCGGCTACGTATAGTGCGAGTAAGCGCATTAGCTGGGACGCAGGATTCGCGCGGGGCATGACATCCGCGACGCCCACTTGGTCGATATTCGCGGGCTGCACTTTTCTCGTCGCCCACCTCTAAGCAATTTCAGGCTGCCACTGGTTGAGCGTAATTTTTGTAGGCCGCACGACGAGGACGACTGAATGATCACTGTTTTTTCGCCCGATCACGTACTGCGCAGCGCGCGCACCGAACTCCATGGCGGCGAATTGGTGCGCCCGCACGAGTCCCCGGAGCGCGCGCAAATCGTGCTCGAGCGCGTCCAGGCTCAACGTCTCGGCCGGGTCATCGGCCCCGCAAGCTTCGGCGCGGCGCCGCTGCTCCGCGTTCACGACCCGGACTATCTGGAATTTCTGGCTCAAGCCTGGGGCGAGTGGGTCGCCGCCGGCAATCGCGGCGAAGCCATCCCGGATTGTTGGCCGGCCCGGCGCATGTCGCAGCGCCGCCCGGCGAGCATCGCCGGGAAACTTGGGTACTACGCGATGGCAGGAGAGACCTCGATCAGCCTCGGCACCTGGGAAGCCGCCCGCGCCGCCGCCGACGTGGCCCTGACGGGGGCGCTGCAAATCAAAGAAGGGGCCTCCGCCGCCTTTGCGCTATGCCGTCCGCCGGGCCATCACGCGGCGCGCGATCTGTACGGCGGCTATTGTTTTCTCAACAACGCGGCGATCGCGGCGCAGTATCTGCGCGACGGCGGCGCGGCTCGCGTCGCAATTTTGGACGTCGACTTTCACCACGGCAACGGCACGCAGGACATCTTCTACGCGCGTCCTGACGTGCTCTATGTGTCGCTGCATGGCGATCCCGCAGACGCATTCCCGTACTTTTCGGGATATGCCGACGAGACCGGCTCCGCGGCAGGCAGCGGATTTACCCTGAATCTGCCGCTGCCGGCGGGCACCGGATGGACGACCTGGCAGGATGCGCTGCGAACTGCCCTCACGCGCATCGCAGATTTCCGCGCCGACGCGCTCGTCGTCTCGCTCGGAGTCGATACCTTTGCGCAAGATCCCATCAGTTTTTTTCGCCTGCAATCCAGCGATTTTTTCAGTTACGGCCAAATGATCGGTGCTTGCGCGCTGCCGACGCTCTTTGTTCTCGAGGGCGGCTACGCCGTCGGCGAGATCGGCATCAATGTGGTGAATGTACTGACGGGATTCGAGCAGCCGATTGCGGGTTGAAGAGCCTCTGGAATGACTGCAGGCCGCGCGGCGTGAACCTGACCACCCGCGAATTCCGGTCGCGCGCCGCCCACCTGAGTTCCTCGAGGCGGGTCAGGAGCGCGGCACCCAGCGATCCGGCCAGATGATGACGGCGCTCGCTCCAATCCAGACAGGGTCGGCAGAAGCTGCGGCGCTGGCGGGCGGCGGCCTGCGTATCCAACCCGAAGTCCTTGAACCACTGAACTCCGGATTTTCCCAGGTGCAGGACCCCGTCATCTATCTGCAGCACTGCGCGATGCAACAGCGCTTCATAGGCGGCCACGCCCAACTCGCCGGCGAGGTGGTCGTAGCAGATTCTTGCCTTGCGCAGCGCCGGTTCGCGCGGACTCGACACAAGCCGCACGGCGCCCGTGCGGAAGGCCACGCCCATCAAAGACTCGAGCAGGGCCGCGACGTCATCGTCGGCAAGCCGGAAGTATCGATGCCGGCCTTGCTGTTCCACGGCCACCAGCGCGGCGTCGAGCAGCTTTGACAGATGCGCGCTCATGGTCTGCTTGGTGACGCCGGCGACGGCCGCCAATTCGGTCGCAGTGAGCGCCCGGTCGGCCAGCAGCGCAGTAAGCACCTCCGATCGGGCGGGGTCGCCGAGAAGTGCCGCTATTCGGGCGATATTCGGCCCGTCTTTCATGGTTCGACGATAATCGAACCATCGGTGCGGTGCAAGCGCCTAGCATGCGGCCATGAACATCGTCTGTTTCATCCGCTACGACATCGATCCATTCCAGCGTGAGGCGTTCAAGAGATATGCCGAGAACTGGGGCAGCATCATTCCTCGATGCGGCGGCCATTTGCTCGGTTACTTTCTGCCGCACGAGGGCACCAACCACATCGCCTGGGGCCTCATCGGCTTCGAATCGCTTGCGGCTTACGAATCGTACCGCGCGCGGCTGAAGGCGGATGATGCGGCGCGCGAGAACTTCGCTTTCGCGCAGGTGCAGCGCTTCATCCTGCGTGAAGAGCGCACCTTTCTCGAGCCAGTCGCGACCCCTTGAACGGTGCCGGTCAACCCAGAGTAAATTCCTGCGTTATAGTGGGTGGGTCCGCGCCAGGAGCACCGCATGTCGCAGTTGAATCCCACGTCGTCGATTCTCAAGATGCTCGCCCTGGGAATGGCGCTATCCGCCCTGCTCGCAAGCTGCGACGACGGCAATGACATTGCCGTTTGCTACACCTGCAGCGTCCCTCCCACGGAATATTCCAAGGGCGTCGTCACGGCGGATTTCAACGGCGACGGCTTTGCGGACGTCGTCGCCCTGAGCTCGATTCATCCCTTTGCGCCCCCCGGGTCGAATCTCAAGGCCTACCTGTCGACGGCAGCGGGCGCATTCGCCGCGCCGACACTGACGGCGGATGGATTCGACCCTCTGTTCATAGCGGGCGCCGATCTGAACGGCGATGGATTGATGGACGTGGTATCCGCCAGCTACGACGACGGCGCGCTCGCCGTGTTCTTGAATGACACGGCGAGTCCCGGCACTTTCAAATCACCTCTGGTATTGAACAGCCCCGGCGCCTCGCAACTGGCCGTCGCCGACATGAACGGGGACGGATTGCCGGACCTCATATCCGCGGATTTCAACGTGTCGTTGTTCGTGCAGAGCCCGGCGGGGACTTTCGCCGCACCCGTCGGCCTCTACGCCGGCGGCGCCAACTGGGTGGCGGTCGGAGATCTCAATGGTGACGGCGCCCCGGATGTCGCGCTCACTGACGCCGTCGGCGTCAAGGTCCTGATGCACACGGGAGCAGCCTCGGCAACGACGTATGCGGCTCCGGTCAGTGTTTTCACCCAGACCGCCAATTTGAATGTCGCCGGCGCGAACATCATCGCCATTGCCGACGTAAACGGCGATGGACTCAATGATCTCGTGATCACGGATCCGGGCCCGACCGGCGGCATGTCCCCGACGGTCAACGTGCTGCTCCAGGATCCGGCCAATCACGGCAGCTTCCTTGCTGCGGTCGGTTATCCCATCGCCCTACAGGACCTGCCTCAATCCATCCTGCTCGCGGATCTTCAGGGCACGGGCAAGCTGGATATCATCATCGGCGGCAAACAGAACGTCACCGTGCTGCTGCACGATCCGGCCAATCCCGGCAAATTCTTGCCGGCCAGCATACTTGCGGCCGCCTGGGCGAATGAGATCGCGATCGCGGACGTCAACGGCGACGGCAAGCCGGATATCGTGGTCAGCAACGGCGTCACGCATCCGATGCAGGGCGGGATCGTGACGACGAACCCGGGCGTATTGCTGCAAAGTGCCACCGTCCCCGGTACTTTCGGGGCGCTGCAGGACCTGCCTTAGGAGCCTGTCTGCAGGCCTCCTAGTTCATGAACGGCTGGCTCTCGACCTCGCGCGCTTCTTGATTGCGCTGCTGAGCGCGCAATGCGTCGGCGAGCAGCCGTCCCGACTGTTGCTGCGCGCCATGATCGCCGCTTGCCAGCGCGAGTGCCTTGCGGCCGCACCCCTCGGCCTGGCGGGCGTCGCCTTCCACCAGCCGCACCCGACCCAGCTCGATCCATAACAAGGGATTGTTCGGCTCAATGCGCAGCGCCCGATCGAGCGTCGACGATGCCCCGTTGAAATCGCCATGCGCCAGCAATGACCGCGACTGAGTGACGAGCGACCGGGTCGCCGGCGACAGGCTGTTCTGGCGCGGCGGCCTTGGCTGCGGTGAACCCGGCGCCGGGGAAATCGACGACGGCGACCCGGTCGGGGCACTCGGCGTCGGCGAGTTCGGCGGCGGCGGACTCGGCTGCGGGCGTCGGGCCGGCGCAGGGCAGCCGCTCAGCATCGCTGCGACGCCGAGAACCAGCGCCAGTGTCTTCAGTGAGTGAGGTGTTTGAACCATGACTTGATCTTGTCACCCGCTGAGGTTGGCGGCGAGGAAATGCAGTCCGGCTTGCCCGGCAGCGCCGTGCCCTGCGGCAGGGACAGCAGCACTGCATCCGCGCTGCAGGCCGGTGTCGTCTCCAATCCGTCGGCATATCCCACCCAGCGATCCTCGACCAATTCCGGGGCTACGGGTTCGAACGAGGCGGACTTGAGTTTCGCGAGCGTGTCCGCCCAGACCGGCAGCGCTCCGGCAGCGCCGGTGAGCCCGGTGGGGCGGTTGTCATCGTAGCCCACCCACACCACGGCAACGTAGCTGCCGGTGAATCCGGCGAACCAGCTGTCGCGTGTATCAGAAGAGGTGCCGGTTTTGCCGGCGACCACCGTTCCCCGGGGCAGATGGGCGGGAGCATTACGGCCGGTGCCGCGCGTGGTCACCAACGTCAGCATTCGATCGAGCTGGTAGACGGCGGCCGGCGGCGCAGCGGCCTCCACCTGCACTTTGAAGCTCCTGAGCGGCCGGCCTTGCTCGTCGAGGACCGCATGCACCGCGCGCAATCGGGCGCGAAAGCCACCGTTCGCCAGCGAGGTGTAGACCTCGACGACTTCGAGCGGCGTCATCTCGACACTGCCGAGCAACAGCGATGGATTGAGTGCCGGGGCCGAGGACAGCCCGAGCTGCCGGAGCGTGTCCGCCACCCGCGGCAGCCCGATGTCGAGCCCCAGGTGCACCGTCGCCAGGTTCAGGGACTCGGCGAGCGCACGTGCCATCGGCACCGGTCCATTGGTCTGATGCTCGAAGTTTTGCGGCGCCCAGATGCTGCCGTCGCCGAGTTTGAGTTCCAAGGGCGCATCCTCGATCAGGGTGGCTGCGTTGTAGCGGCCGGACTCGATTGCGGCGAGGTACACAGCGGGCTTGACCAGCGAGCCGATCGGCCGGCGCGCATCGAGCGCGCGGTTGAAGCCGTCGGCCCCGACCTCGCGTCCCCCCACCACTGCGACCACGTCGCCGCTGTTCGGCTCGGCCACGATCACCGCACCTTCGAGTGATGCGCCGCGCACGCGGCTGGCCGCGTCGAGGCGCTTGAGGTTCGACGTGAGCGAGAGCTCGGCTGCGGCCTGCGCGCGCGGGTCGAGGCTGGTGTACACGGCAAGACCGGCGGCAGCGAGATCCGCCTCGGCGTAGTCGCGCTTCAAGTGCCGGCGCACCAGATCGAGGTACGCAGGTACATAGCTGCCGCCCGGCGGCTTCAATCCCAGGGGCGTCGCCGCCGCGCGTTTCGCGTCTGCCGCGGTGATCAGGTGCGCCTGTTCGAGCTCCTGCAGCACCAGGTTGCGCCGCGACCGCGCGCGGTCGGCGTGTTTGCGCGGATCATAGAACGACGGACCCTTGACCAGGCCGATCAGCAGCGCCATTTCGCCGACGTCGAGTTCGTCGAGGGGCTTGGCGAAGTAATATTCGCTGGCAAGTCCGAAGCCGTGGATGGCACGCGCGCCGTCCTGTCCGAGATACACCTCGTTGAGGTAGGCGACCAAGATTTCTTCCTTGGAGTAGTGCGCCTCCAATCGCAGGGCCATGATGGCCTCGGTTGCCTTGCGCCCGAAGGTCTGCTCGTCCGACAGAAAGTAATTTTTGACGAGTTGCTGCGTCAGGGTGCTGCCTCCTTGCACCACACGGCCCGCCCGCAGGTTGGCCCAGAGCGCGCGAAGCACCCCCCAGGCATCGACCCCGCGATGTTCGTCAAAGCGCCGATCCTCGATCACCTTGATGCCGGTCCGCAGCAAGGGCGGTACCTCGGCAGGCGACAACACCAGACGGTCCTCGCCGTGCACCGGAAACACGCTGCCGACCACGGGCGGATCGAGGCGGAACACCGGTAACTCGGTGCCATCGGCCTGCCGGAGGTCGGTGATCGAGCCGCTGCCGGCGCGGATCGATACCGACGTGGGCTCGCGCAGTTCCTCGATGAAGCGCACGCGGCGCGCGCGTAGATCGAAGGAATCGTTGCGACGTCGATAGATACCCGTGCCCGTCGATGGATCGCCGGGCCGGTAGTGCAGACGGCGCAATTCCTGTTCGAGATCGTTGGCCGAGACCGGCGCGCCGACGTAGAGTTCGAGGGGCGCTGCGAAGACGCGCGCCGGCACAGACCAGTGCCGACCCCGGAATTCCCGGGTTACCACGCTGTCGAGGTGCGCGACCCAGATTGCAATTCCCGCGGCAAGCGCGAGGCAGGCGAGGGCGAGTGAGCGGCGCCAGTAAGGCACCCGGAAGCGGGCCATGTCGGAATCAACCCGGGTGCAAACGATGCGGGCGCCTGAGTGTCCCGCCGTAGATGACTCCGACGCACGGGTTCGCGCCCAGGGCGTAACAGAGTTCCGCGGGCCGCTCGATGTGCCACAGGGCCAAATCCGCGCGTTTCCCTACTTCGATCGTGCCAATTTCATCGCTCATGCCCAACGCACGCGCCGCCTGCCGGGTGGCGCCGTTCAAGGCTTCCTCGGCGGTCAAGCCGAACAGCGTGCAGGCCATGTTGAGCGCGAGCAAGATCGAGGTGCAAGGCGAGCTGCCCGGATTGCAATCGGTGGCGATCGCCATCGCCGCTCCCGCGTCCCGCAGCTGTGCGATCGGCGGAGGCGTGGTCTGCCGCAGCGTGAAGTATGCGGTGGGCAGCAGCACCGCGACCGTTCCCGCCGCGGCGAGACGGCGCGCGCCGTCGGCACTCAGGTACTCGAGATGGTCTGCAGACAACGCGCCCCATTTGGCGGCCAGTTCCGCGGCACCCATGTCGCTCAACT
>DATLVV010000441.1:0-11107 GCA_035577165.1 Steroidobacteraceae bacterium
GCGGTCCATCAGACCGACATGTTCATCACTTGGGTGTAGGCGTCGACGAGCTTGTTTCGCACCTCGGTCATGGCATGAAACGCCAGCCCCGCCTTTTGGACTTCGAGCATGACCTTGGTCAGATCCACGCTCTTGTCGCCCGCTTCGTAGGCATTCGCCAGCGCCGTCGCCTGCTTTTGCATGGTGGCGACGTGGTCAATGGAGTTTTTCATCAGGTTGGCGAATTCCGAGGGCTGTGCGCCCGCAGTGGGCGCTTCGGCCACCCCTGAGGCGCGTGCCTGCAGGGAGCGCATCTCCGCCAATACTTGTTGAATCTGCATGCTGGCCATGTGCTACACCGCCGCGAGTTGGTGCTGGTGCAGGGGCACGCTGATGCCGGCGGCTTTGATCTGCTGCAGCTTGTGGCGCAGGGTGCGCGGGCTGATCCCCAGCCGCTCTGCGGTGAGCTTGCGGCTGCCCCCCGTTACACGCAGCGTCGCCATGATCAATTCTCGTTCGCGCTCTTTCAGGTCGTGATCGAGGCCGACCTCCTGCATCCGCAGCGGCGCCGCCAAGCATGTCGCCTGCACCTCATCGGCCTGCTCCGGGGCTCCGGTATCCAGATCCTCGGCACGGATGATTCCGCCCGAAGCGAGCCATGCGGCCCGCTGCACGATGTTGGTCAGTTCGCGCGCATTGCCGGGCCAGTCATGGCCCAACAGTTTGCGTTCGGCGGCGGCGGATAAGCTCAAGGCGGCCTGGCCGCCGCGCGCGCAGGTCTGCATGGCGCGGCGCGCCAGCGGCAGGATGTCGCCGAAACGTTCACGCAAGGGCGGCAGCCGCAGCGACAACACATTGAGCCGGTAGTACAGGTCGGCCCGGAACCGGCCGGCGCGCACTTCCTCGGGTAGATCGCGGTTCGAGGTCGCAATCACCCGCACATTGAGGCTGATGGTGCGGCTGCTTCCCAGGCGCTCGACTTCGCGCTCCTGCAAGACGCGCAGAATCTTTGCCTGCAGTCCAAGATCCATTTCCGAGATCTCGTCGAGCAGCAAGGTGCCTCCCTGGGCTTGTTCGAATTTGCCGGCGTGCGCCCCGAGTGCGCCGGTGAAGGCGCCCTTCTCATGGCCGAACAGGGTGGCCTCGAGCATGTTTTCAGGGATCGCAGCGCAGTTGATCGCGATGTACGGCGCCGTGGCGCGCACCGAATGATCGCGAATGAAGCGCGCATAGACTTCCTTGCCGGTGCCGCTTTCGCCGGTGATCAGCACCGTGGCCTCGCTGTCGGCGATCTTGCGCGCGAGACACACCAGCCGCTTGGACTCGGGATCGACGGCAACCAGTTCATTCGGCGCGACCCGCAACGCCAATTGACGTTTCGCCATCTCGATCAGAGCCTGGGCGTCGAAGGGTTTGACGATGTAGTCGGTCGCCCCTTCGCGCATCGCGGCCACGGCCTGCGCGACGGTGCCGAAGGCGGTCATCAGCACAACCGGCAGATCGGGCCGCTGCCGTTTGATCGAGGACAGCAGCTGATAGCCGTTGGGGCCGGGCATGTGCACATCGGAGATCACCAACGCAATCTCTTCGCTCTGCAGCAGCTTGAGGGCGCTGTCGGCATCCGATGCAGCCAGCGCCGACAGATTGGCGGCCCGCAGCGTGTCGACCAATGCCTCGCGCAGCGCGGCATCGTCTTCGACCACGAGGACCGATTCGTTCATATTGCTCATGCACTTCTCTCCGCCGGTGATTCGATGGGGTCTGCGGGTAGTTCGATGATGAATTGGGCGCCGCAGGCGCTGTCAGCCAGGGAAACGCTGCCTTTGTGCGCCTCGACCACGGACTTGACGATGGCCAGTCCAATGCCGTTGCCGCGCGCCCGGGTGGTGAAAAACGGTTCGAAAATTCGGCTGCGAATGTGCGCCGGCACGCCGGGACCGTTGTCGCTGACCACGATTTGCGCGCGGCCGTCCGCGGTGCGTCGCCCCAGTAATTCCAGGTCGAGGTCTCCGGCCGCCGCTTGCAGCGCGTTGGTGGCCAGATTCAAGACCGCGGACACCAGCGACGGCGCATTCGCACGCACCATGAGATCCGGCGCCTGTGTACGTATGGTGAGCCGGATCCCGCCCCGCAATGCCGGCCGCAGCCACTGGGCCACCTGTTCCAGCAATGCGCTCACGCTCACGGCCTCGCGCGCCGCACCGCCATGCGAGAACGCCAGCATGTCATTCACGAGCTTATCGAGCTGCTTGAGACTGCCGACGGTTCGTTCGGCGCAGCGATTCAGGTCTTCGGGACTGCGTCCCGGCAAGGCCATCTGCGAGGCATACAACAAGGCCGCGGCCAGCGGCGTGCGGATCTGGTGCGCGAGACCTGCCGCCAATTCTCCCAGGGTCAACAGTCGCTGTTGGCGCGTCAAGAACACCTGCATCAAGTGCGCTTCGGTCACATCCGTGAGCAGCACCACTTCGCCGCCGCTTTGCAGTTCGCGCCGCGAGATATTGATGAACCTGCCGCTGCGCAGCTCGGTGTGCTCGCCCACGCCGGCGGATCCGGCATCCGTCGCAGCGCGCATCAGCACCGACGCAAACGGTTGCCCCACCAGCGGTTCGCCCAGCAATTCGCGCGCGACCGGGTTGCATTCCTGTATTTCACCGTCGGCGTCGAGCACCAGCACGCCCCCCGGCAGGCCCTTGATCAGCGCGGCCAGCCGCGCGGCCAGGTGCTCCTTGCCGGCGTGCGCCTCGCCCAATTCGGCGCGCAATTGCGCGACCTGGGTGCGCAGCGAGTCGAAGGCGCCGGACAATTGTTCCGACACCGAACCGAAGGCGAGAAATGCTGCCTGCAGTTCGGAGCGACGGTTTTCAATCAACTCAAGATTGGTGGCTGCCATGCCGGAGGAAGAAAGCAACTTCTGTGCCTTGGCGGCATTTCCTCTTTCTTTCAACCAGTTACGCCGAGGCGGATGCGCCCGAGCAGGACAGCGTCAATAATTTGTCGGGCGGTTTACACGGTATTTCAGGCGCTGAGACGATATTTGCGCAGCTTCTCGACGAGAGTGGTGCGTCGCATGCGCAGCAGCCGCGCCGCTTCGGCGACGGTGCCGTCGGCTTCTTCGAGCGCCTTGCGAATGAGTCCGACTTCGATCGCAGACAGGTGATCCTTCAGGTCGATGCCGCCGCGCGGCAACTCGATACCGTTCATCTCCGCGGCTCTGAGGAATACCGGCTCCGCGGCATCCATATCTTCGGCGTCGCCTTCTTCGATCTCCGCTTCCTCGGAATCCATGTCGCCGGCTTCGAGCAGTGCGTCGACCAGGGCGGGCGAGGCGACGGGTGCCAGCCGCACGCCGCCGGCGAACCAACGAACCGCCCCGGTGCTGCGATAGCGCTCCGGCAGGTCCGAGGCCGTAATGGTCTGCTCGGGAAAGAGGATGGCCAGACGCTCGAGCAGATTCGCGAGTTCCCGCACGTTGCCCGGCCACGGATTGCGCGCCAGGCAGTTCATCGCGTCCTTGTCGAGGCGGACATGACGTCCCGCGATTTGACCCTGGCGCTGAACCAGGTGCTCGATCAGGATCGGCAGGTCCTCGAGCCGCTCGCGCAGCGGCGGCATCTGCAGGGGAAACACGTTCAACCGGTAATAAAGATCCTCGCGGAAGCGCCCGCCGCTGATGGCGGCATCCAAGTCGCGATGCGTCGCCGCGATGATGCGCACGTTGCAGCGAATGGTCTTGTTGCTGCCGACGCGCTCGAAGGTGCGTTCCTGCAATACCCGCAGCAGCTTGACCTGCATCTGCAGCGACATGTCGCCGATTTCGTCGAGAAACAGCGTGCCGCCTTCGGCAAACTCGAAGCGGCCCATTCGGGTGGACAGCGCGCCGGTGAAGGCGCCCTTTTCATGTCCGAACAATTCACTTTCCAGGAGGTCGGCGGGAATCGCGCCGCAGTTCACCGGCACGAACGGGTGTCCCGCGCGGCTCGATAGTTCGTGAACGTGGCGCGCCACCATTTCCTTGCCGGTGCCGGACTCGCCGAGTATCAGTACATTGGTATCGAACGGAGCGACTTGCTCGATGAGCCGATGCACCGCACGCATCGGGCGCGAGGTGCCGCTCGGACGAAAGCGATGGGTTCCCGGTTGCGTCGGGTGGCCGTTGCGCACGCTTTGCGCCTGATCCAGAACGGCCGACAGGCGGCGCTGCTTGACGGGCAGGTCCAAATGGAACCACGTCAGATCGCTGCTGCTTTCGGCGATTTTGGGCAGACCGTCGTTGCTCAAAAAGATGACGGGCAGGGGCTGAGGCATGGACCGTAACTGCGTCACAAATTCAGAACCCACCGCGGCAACGGTGTCCTTGCCGACGATGACGGCGAGGAAATCTTGCGATCCGGCGCGCGCCAGTTGGCGCAATTCCGCCAAGTCGCGGACGTGGACCGGCTCCAGATCCAAAAAACGCAGCAATGTTTGGAGTGTAAGGGCCTCCAAATCTGAGGGTTCGATCACAATAACTTTAGCGTCGGCCACTAGTCGGGGCTCCTTCCCGGTAAAAACTGTGACGGAGTCCACAATTCTCGTGTTCCGTCTCAAAGAATGCGTGTAACCCTTTGACATATCACAAGCAATGTCGTGAGGGACCACATACTAACTGATGCGGTTGTGAGAAAAGAACTTGGCTAATCCCCGTAATCCATGTAAGGGGATCTCGCAAAAGGCCTGCCGGTGATTCCGCTTGTTCGAGGCTAGGTGCCTGCGAGCCTCGCGCCTGCGACCAGGCGTCGATGATGACGAAAAATCAGTTTGTCGAGTTGCTCGACCACCGCCTCGGAGAGACCGTTGAAACGCATCTGCGTGACCCGCTGGTTGTCCTGCATGCGTTCGCCGGCGACCACGCAGGGAATCTTCACCGGCTGCGGCAGCGCCGAATTGACGTACACCGCCAATAGGCCGCTGCTGCCGACGGCCGGCATGTCGGTGCCGAACCATTCCAACGCCCGTGAAGTCAGTCGGACGCGGTGAGCCGGCGGCAATCCGCTATTGCGCAGCGCCAGTTCCGCGGTGAGCCGCAGCAGGATGTTCACCTTGTACTCCAATCGCTGCAGCTCGTGGACCAGGGCGGGGGACTCGTCCTTGAGCGCCTCGTGCACCCGGATCTCGTCCAGCGACGATTCCGCACCGAGCAATTGGTGGTTGTCGGAGTTCAGCCGCGCCAGCGCCAACCCTTCGGCAAGCGCCCCCGGCGTCCAGGCCACGGGCAGCGCTTCCTCGAATATCAGGCCATCGCCGAGAAACGACTCAGACATCTCCCCGCCTTGTCGGTGAATGCGGCTAGCGCTACCGCGTCGTGGAATAAGCAGCGACCGCGCGCCGTCCCACCGCGGCCGTATCCAACGCCCTTTCCTTGCTCCGCCGATGATGCTCCACGAAACCAATCGCTCGATCGTTCAACTCGGATATTTGCCGGATCACGGCCCAGTCGCCGCCGCTCAGGTGGTCGCGCTCGAGCCGCAAAGACTCTAGCAGCCGCAGGCGCTCCGCGTCGAGACGCCCGAGTGTCTGTAAGTCGCCTTGGTCGGCGGCCGCGAGCAACTCCTGCGACAGTGTCAAGGCGCGGTCGAGCAGCTGCGGCGCATCGCCGCTCATCGTTCGTCCGAGACGATTTGGTCCCAGCCGCTCTTGATTTCCTCGACCAAGGCCGACACCTCGGCGACGATCGTGACATCGTTGGTGCCGTTCGCCAACGCCAGCCGGTTCATCATGTACTCGTACAAGGCACGCAGGTTCTGCGCCACCGGTCCGCCGCGTTCCATGTCGAGCGTGCCGCTGAGCTGGCCGAGCAGGGCGAGGGTCTTGGATATCGCCCTTCCCTTGGCCACGACGTCGTTGAGCGGCCGGTTTCCCTTGATGCGGCCCATGCATCCGCGTGCGGTCGCCAGATGAGAGAGAATGTGTTCGAACATCACCTGCACCAGCCGCGTGGGGCTGGCGTCGGCAACCAAGCCGTGGCTGCGAACCGCGCGGTATTGCGCCGCCGCCTTGCTGTGTCCGTACATGATGCTTTAACCGCCGGTGCTCAGATTGCCGCTGCCGAGGGCGCTGTTCGTCGATGACGAGCTGGTGGACCCGGGGTTCGAGTTGAACTGCGCCGTCAGATAAGTCTGGGTCTGCTTGAGCAAGGCAACCGCCGTGTCCATGGCGTTGTATTCCTTGGTGAGCGTGGCGGAGTACGTGGCCAGCCGCGCGTTCAGGGCCGTCTGCTGCTGGGCGACATCGGACAGGCTCGACTGCAAGCCCTGATTGATGGAGTCGAGCAGGCCGCCCGCCTGGGTGTACTGGCTGATCAGCGTGTTGAGCTGAGTTGCAATGCCGGTCGGGCCGCCGAAGAAACTCGTGATTGCCGACAGGTTCCCGGTGAGCGCATTGCCGAGCTTGGTCGAATTGGTGCTGTAGCTGCCGTCGGGGCTGGCGCTGATGCCGATGGAGGCCAGCGATGTCGCGGCGCCCGCCGCATTGCCGGACTGCACCTGGTCGAGAATCTTGGACAATTGATTTTGAAATGACTGCAGGGTCGCATTCCCGAGCAGGGGACCGGCGGTTTGCGTGGTCGGATCGTAACTGGTGAGACTCTGGATGCTGGTGATCAGCCCGTTGAGCGCGGTCACGAAGGTGCCGATGGAGGTTTGCGCACCACTCGAGTCGGTGCTGACCGTCAAAGTCGTCGGCGTGTCGGATGTGGTGCCGTCCGCCAATTTGGTGGTCGTAGTCTTGAGCAGGTTGATGGTCACGCCACTGATCACGGACGTCACCTGGTTGCTGGCGCTGGTCGCGGCGAACCCGTTGACCGTGAAATTGGCGTCCGTTGCCTGCTGGGTCTGGGTCAGCTTCGATGTCGTGGGATTGGCGGGATCGTAAACCAGATCGGACAGGCCGCCGTCGCCGCCCGATTGAGTCACCGTGACGCCATTGGCGGCGCCGGTCGCGGACCCTGATATAACCAATCTCGCCCCGTCGGTGGTGGTCAGAATGCTGGCCGTCACTCCGGGATTGTCCGCGGCGCCATTGATGGCCCCGGCGATGCCGGACAGCGTGTTGTTGGTCGTGTCGATGTTAATGGTCGAGGTGTTGCCGCCGGCGGAAATGGTCAGGGTCCCGGTGCCCACGGCCGCATTTGCACCCGCAAATGCTTTGGAGGACAGGCTGGCCGCCGTCGCGAGATTTTGCACGCTGAGAGAGTACTGTGCCGGAACGGAGTTCGAAGTGGCGGAGGCCGTGGCAATGCTGTCATCGCCCAGGGCCACCGTGCGGCCAGCGAGAGCCTTGGGAACCCGCAGCGTGGTCAATGTCGCCTGCAAAGTATCGAGGGCGCTCTTAAAGGTGCCATAAGCCGACACCTGCGCGGTCAGCGTTGTCTTGCGGTCCGACAGCTGGTTGTTCTGGGCCGCACCGGCCGCCGTCGTCAACGCGGATACGATGCTGCCGATGTCGAGCCCGGAACCGACACCGGTCGAAGAGATCACCGTGTTGGCAGGGTTCGTGGCCGTCGATGAAATTGTGGAGCCCATATGTATCGCCTTGATTCCGATTGGCCGATATATCGGCACGTCCAATCAGGACTTAAGCAAGAGGCGTACCAACCTCAAGCGCGGCTGTCGATCAACGCGCCGCCCGATATCCCCACACTGCGTGCCAGCGCGGGAAATTCGATGGCCGAAAATTCGCCGATCACGTCGCCGGTGGCCGGATTGATCTGCTGAATGACCTTATTGTCGGAACTGGGGTCGACCCGGTACTGATCCGGCCGCCCCGAATCGTTGAGATGCTTGTTGAGTTGCCTCACCAGCTCGTCGAGCGACGCGGCATTATTGACCTTCGCCGAGGCTCTGGCAGCCGCTCGTGCTGCCTCTTGCTCTGCCGCCTGAGCGGCCGATGCGGCGGCTTTATTGCCGCCGGGTGGCAAGGAATTGCCGCCGTTCACTTTGACCGAAACCGGTATCTGCGCCTGACTTCCGTGCACTAGGCTCGCCGCCGGTATCTTTACCGGACCGCCGTCGCTTGCCATGTTGACACCTACGTTGAATTACAAAAGTCCGCGATACTCCCGCTCGGAAGGGCATCCCTGCGACTACTGCCCGGGTGCTTGCGCACCCGGGCAGTCGTTTTCACATCGATCTATGCCTGTTGGTCGGCAATTACTGCAAAAGCTTGAGAATCAATTGCGGCTCTTGGTTGGCCTGGGCCAAAACCGAGATACCCGCCTGCTGCAACACTTGAGACTTGGTCAGATTGGCCGTTTCGGCCGCGAAGTCCGCATCCTGAATGGTGCTGCGCGACGCGGTCAGGTTCTGGCTGGTCGCCTGAAGGTTGCTGACCGTCGAGGTGAAGCGGTTCTGGATGGCACCCAGCTGGCTTTGGAACTGGCTGACCGTCGCCAAGGCCGAATCGATCGAGTGGATGGTCGAATTCGCACCGTCCACCGTCAACACGTTCTGGGTCGACAGCAAGCCCGAGCTCGCGGCAATCGTGCCGGCGGTCAAACCCGCGTTGCCCGGCGTGGCGCCCGCGACCGTGATGGCCGAGGCCGCAGACACGGTGAGGTTCCCCACAGTCGCCGCCAGCGTGCCCGCACCGGCACCTGCGCCCGTTGCTGCACCGCCGATGGTCTGCGTCGCGGTGATGTTGCTGCCGTCCGACGCGGTGAGCACCAGGTTGCCGCTGCTGTCGGCCGAAGCGATGACACCGGTCTTGTTCGAAACCGCATTGATGGCGGTCTGCACATTGCTTTGAGTCACGGTGCCGCCCACGTTCAAGGCGACGCCCGTCGAGCCAAATATGTCGACGCCGTTGATGGTGAGTGAATACGTATCACCGACGGCGGTGCCGGTAACCGTGGCGAACGCTGCTGCCACTGTCGAGGTCGAGGCGGTGGCGGTCAAGCCGGTCACGCCCGCGGAATTGATGGCCTGTGCCACTGCGTACGCGGATCCTGCCGTCTGGCCCGCATTGCCGGTGCCGGCGACGCTGGCCGCCACGGCCACGACTGGACCATTGCCGACCTGCAGTGACAAGTCGCCCGTGGCGAGCGCGCCCGTGACGAGGTTGGTGGTGCTCGCATACTGTCCGATCTGATCGGCGCGCACACCCTGCGACAAGTTGATGGAAATGGTGTTGCCGACGTTTGCGCCAACCTGATAGGTGGTCACGCCGCTGCTGCCGTCGAGTACGTTCAAGCCGTTGAACGAGGTCTGCGATGCGATGCGGGTGATTTCAGAAATCTGCTGCTGCACTTCCTGGTCGAGCGCCGCGCGGTCGGCCGCGCTGTTCGAGCCGTTGGCGGACTCGACCGCCAGGGTACGGATGCTCTGCAGGTTGTCGGTCAGCGTCGCGAGCGCGCCGCCGGCAGTCTGAGTTTCAGAGATGGCATCGTTCGCATTGTGCACAGCCTGATTCGTGCCGTTGATCTGGGTGGTGAACTGGCTGCTGATGGCGAGACCTGCCGCGTCGTCGGCCGCGCTGTTGATGCGCAAGCCCGAAGACAGGCGCTGCAATGAGGTCGACAAGGACGACTGCGAAGTCGTCAGATTGCGCTGTGCATTCAGCGAATCGATATTCGAATTAAGTGTAAGTGACATTTAATGAGCTCCTGAAAGTTATTCCACCGGCCCCTCTTAGGCCCTATTGCTTGTGTTCACTTCACCCACCTCGGGCGGACCGGTGACCACATTCAAAGTCTTTATCGGAACGGCGCCGCTGTTCTTGAGCCCCAGGCACCGGCCCCTTTGCGGTTTTGCCTGTACCACGTCGCAAATTTGGCAGCCGGAATTTGACAGTTGAGTGCAGTGCACATGGGAGCCTGTCTGAGCAGTCCCCGTGGCCAAAAGCGGCCCCCGGCGACCTTATCGGCCGGATCGGGCGGTTTTGGAGTAGAATGCGCGGCCCACTCGCCACCCCTCTACCATCTTGAAAACCGTCACTCGCAAAACCCCGAAAGTGGGCTTTGTCAGCTTGGGATGCCCCAAAGCGCTGGTCGACTCCGAACGCATACTCACGCGCTTGCGCGCGGAAGGGTATGAGGTCGCGGCCACCTATGGGGCTGCGGATCTGGTGGTGGTGAACACCTGCGGCTTCATCGAAGCCGCCGTGGACGAGTCGTTGGATGCCATCGGCGAGGCCCTCGCCGAGAACGGCAAGGTGATCGTCACCGGGTGCCTCGGCGCGCAACCGCAAAAAATCCTCGACCGCCATCCGCAGGTTCTGAAGATCACGGGGCCGCAGCGCTACGAGGAGGTGGTGGCCTCGGTGCACGAGCACCTGCCGCCCAAGCACGAACCATTCGTCGATCTGGTGCCCGCCCAGGGCGTGCGGCTCACGCCGCGCCACTATGCGTACTTGAAGATTTCCGAAGGCTGCAATCACCGCTGCAGCTTTTGCATCATTCCGTCGATGCGCGGGGATCTGGTCAGCCGCCCCATCGGCGAGGTGTTGCGCGAGGCTGAGCAATTGGCCCGCGCCGGCGTCAAGGAAATCCTGGTCATATCCCAGGACACCAGCGCCTACGGCGTGGACCTCAAGTACGCGGCGCAACTCTGGCGGGATGTTCAACGGCGAGCCCGCTTTTTCGATCTGGCACAAGGTCTCGGGGAACTCGGCGTATGGATCCGCCTGCACTATGTGTATCCCTACCCCCACGTGGACAAGGTCATCGAACTGATGAGCGACGGACGAGTGCTGCCCTATCTGGACATTCCCTTCCAACACGCGAGCGCACGGATTTTGAAGCTGATGAAGCGCCCCGCGGCCTCGGCCAATACGCTGGAGCGCATCGCCGCCTGGCGGCGGGTGGCACCCGACCTCACCATCCGCAGCACCTTCATCGTGGGCTTTCCGGGGGAAACCGAGCAGGATTTCCAGGAATTGCTGGATTGGCTCCGCGAAGCGCAGCTCGATCGGGTGGGTTGCTTCGAATACTCGCCCGTGGAGGGCGCGGCCGCCAATGAGCTGCGCCAGGCGGCCGTGGCCCCCGAGGTGAAGGCGGAGCGGCGCGCCCGGTTCATGGAGTTGAGCGCCGAGATCAGCGCGGGACGGCTGGCGCGCAAAGTCGGCCGCACCATGCAGGTGCTGATCGACCGTC